>JBCDHF010000106.1:0-12403 GCA_038750375.1 Cyanobacteria bacterium P01_H01_bin.15 | reverse complement strand
TGAAATTCTGTTTAATTTAAGCTTGCTCACGGGGCACTTTTTGCTGAAAACGTAGGTTTTTTGGACCGTCAAGTTTGCCCGTCATTTAACCCTAATATCCAATTTGTCTCATGGGATTGTTCACACCGCAAAGGCTATGAAGAAGCAGAAACAATTTGCGATCGCAACGTTAGGGCTCGGGCTGACTGCGGGCTATGCAGCATTGCAACCAACCTCTATGTCGACAACTACGCTGACGATTTCGGCCGCTGCCAGTTTGCAGGACGTGCTCTCTCGCCTTGCCAGCCAATACGAAGCGGTTCATCCCGAGTTGAGGTTGGCACTTAATTTTGGTTCATCCGGCGCCCTGCAACAACAAATTGAGCAAGGTGCATCGGTCGATCTCTTTATTTCGGCGGCTCCAGAACATATGGAGGCCCTTATCGCAAAGGGTCGAATTGTCGAGACCAGTCGTCGCGATTTATTACAAAACGAGCTGGTGTTAGTCACGCCCCGCTCTGCTCCAAACTTGTCGACATTTACCGGGCTTACGCAACCGGAGATTACCCGCATTGGTTTGGGAGAGCCTACAAGTGTCCCCGCCGGACAGTACGCTCAAGAAACCCTTTCTTTTTACGACATTACCGCTGTAGTCAACCCCAAAGCGATTTATGGCAAGAATGTGCGTCAAGTTCTCAATTATGTTGCGGCGGGCAACGTGGACGCGGGCATTGTCTACCGGAGCGATGCGTTGACCACCGACGCCGTTAAAATTGCTGTGATCGCACCCGCTGGCGCTCATTCCCCCGTGATATACCCGGGTGCTGTGGTCGCAGATAGCCTGGCTGTAGAAGCGGGAGAAGCGTTTTTAGCCTATTTGCAGACCCCTGCCGCGATCACAATTTTTCAGGCGGCAGGTTTTGAAACACTAATCCCACCCAAAAAGGGATCTTAGATGTAACAGTTCCGTTTTGATTCATACCCGCTCAATACAAGATGTGCTCACGGTCAGGCGTGCTCACTATAATGTCGTTGAAGTAATTCTCGCTCGCGTGGAAATTACGATGAGTTCGTTGGTCTGGCTCAGAACCAGCTCTGGATGTCCTGACGTTTTCAGCAATGAGCTCGCATCCCAAATCAGCAAGTGGTGGAGAGATAAAGATATGGCAGTTCAGTTGCAGCAAGCGCTGATCGTCGGCAAATATATCGTGACCCAGCGTTTAAGAGGGCGCAAACGATTTCCCCTCGTGTTGATGCTGGAGCCGTTGTTTCGCTGCAATCTAGCCTGTCCTGGCTGCGGCAAGATTCAATATCCTAGTGAAATTCTGCGTCAGCATTTAACGCCAGAACAATGTTTTGCAGCCGTCGATGAGTGCGGTGCGCCGGTTGTCTCGATTCCCGGGGGTGAGCCTCTGCTTCATCCGCAAATTGTCGAAATTGTCGAAGGTTTGATTGCCCGCGGAAAGTTTGTTTATCTCTGCTCTAATGGCTTACTTCTGGAAAAAAATCTAAATAAATTTTCGCCGTCGCCCTACTTGACCTTTAGCCTTCATTTGGATGGTCTCCGGGAACAGCATGATACTTGTGTCAACCGTAAAGGGGTTTTTGATACTGTCATCTCTGCCATTAAAGCGGCCAAAGCACGAGGATTTCGGGTAACGACCAACACTACTGTTTTTGAAGGCGCTGACCCACAAGAGATGCACCAGTTCTTCGACTTTCTGGCCACTTTAAACGTTGACGGCATGATGATTTCTCCGGGCTATAGCTATGCTTGGGCTCCAGATCAACAGCATTTCCTCAAACGGGAACGCACAAAGGCACTGTTCCGCGAAATCCTGGCTCCCTTTACATCCGGACAAAAAAATTGGAACTTCAATCACAATCCCCTGTTTCTTGACTTTTTAACCGGCACGAAAGACTATGACTGCACCCCCTGGGGCAGCCCCAGTTACAGCATCTTTGGCTGGCAGAAGCCCTGCTATCTTCTAAACGAAGGCTATTATCAGTCATACCGAGAACTGCTCGAAAAAACTGACTGGTCTAACTATGGTCATCGCAGCAATAATCCACAATGTGCGGACTGCATGGTTCACTGTGGCTACGAGCCGAGTGCTGCGGCTGACGCGCTCAATCCCCAGAATATGGGTAAAGCTTTGACTAGCTTGTTTTAGATCCGAGCCCAAGCGGTTCTTTCCCAAACACGCATTCGCAGAGTGATCGCTTTCGCCAGATCGCTTGGGACAATTCCGATTTTGAGTCGCCTAAATCTAAAGCATTCTGCCGCGCAGCAGCCCCCTTACGAAGGGGGCTGCTGCTACCGTGTGTGGCTTGTGGACGCGTTTCTGTTTCTGGGACAGGGCTTGCTAACTAATTCGCCGGCGTGCGAGGTTTTGCACCAAACTGCTCAATCAAAATTCCGCGTAGCTTCGGAATCAGGTCATCCTCAATTGCGATCGCCTTTTCGACTCTCTCGCCAAGCTTGGCGTTTTTACCGACTTGACCGCCCATGTAAAGATCAACAGCCGGCACACTCTTATTATCTTTTCGAGTTTTAGTGCCCATCAAACCAATATCCGCGACCTGGGGCTGTCCACAGGAATTAGGGCAGCCTGTCCAGTGAATCCGAACCTTTTGCTCGATTTCCAGCTCTTCATCGAGTACTCTTGCAATTTGTAACGCCTGTTGTTTGGTCTCGACTAAGGCAAACTTGCAAAACTGTGCTCCTGTGCAAGACACTAAGGAACGCTCCAAAGTCCGAGGTGAGAGGGTAAACCGTTTTAGCAGAGGCTCTTCCAATAGGGTTGAGAGCGCGTCGTCGGACACATGTGGAATCAGTACATTTTGCTCCACCGTCAAACGTAGCTCACTGTCGCCATAGACTTCGGCTAACCGAGCTAGTTCGAACATATCGTCAGCAGTAAAGCGTCCGGCTGGAACATGCATGCCAACGTAGTTGAGTCCCGGCTGCTTTTGTGGATACACCCCCAAGTGATCCCGCTTTTCTTCCCACGTCAATTCATCTTCTGGGGCTTCTTCTGTTAGTGGAAAAGACAGTTTCGCCGCGACTGCTTCACGGAATTTTTCTACACTCCATTCATCGATTAACCACATCAACCGGGTTTTCTGACGAGCTCCTCGACTACCGTTATCTCGAAACACCTCCAAAATTGCCCGAGAAACATCGACCACCTGCTCATCTGGCGAGACCCAGGCATTTAACGGAATGGCGGCGGCGCAACGCTTAGCGGAGAAAAAACCACCCACCACGACATTGAATCCGAGCACGCCGTTTTTATAGGCGGGAACATAGGCAATATCATTGATTTCAGCATGGACAGAATTATCTCGTCCGCCTTCAATAGCAATGTTGAACTTACGCGGTAGATTCGTGAACTCAATATTCCCTTGACCGCTATTGGTAATCATGTCTTGGGTTTTTTGAACTAACTCTCGGGTGTCAATCAGCTCGTCAGCGTCAATCCCCGCCATGGGGGAGCCCGTGATATTGCGAACATTGTCCATGCCGGACTGAATGGACGTTAGGCCTACCGCGTCAAACCGCTCGAAAATAGCCGGGATATCTTCAAGATGAACGCCTCGAAGCTGAATATTTTGACGCGTGGTGATATCAGCGCTGCCATCGTCCCCATAGCGATCAATAATTTCTGCAAAGACTCGCATTTGTTCACTGGTGAGGATTCCATTCGGCATCCGCATCCGCAGCATAAACTTGCCTGGAGTCACCGGTCGGTAAAAAATTCCCAGCCATTTCAAGCGGGTTTGCAGGTCGTCTTTATCGACGGCTTCCCATCCCAAATTTGCAAATTCAGCAACTTGGTCTTTGACCGCCAAACCGTCTTTTTCTGCTTTTAATACTTCAGTTTTATTTAACCTGCCTTCCTTTGGTTTAACGGTATCTGACATGAGCAGCGACTCCACAATAATTGCACGGTGAAACCAGGGTGACCACAACGAGCTAAGCGATATGATTCCAATGGCTTGTTCTTGACTCCAATTGCGTATTTTAAAAGGCTCCCCCCCGCTAGCGACTGTTGTGGATGAAACGAAATACAGTAGTCTATGCCGATTTTACATTTTCTTAATTAAATAAGCGCATTTTTGGTGATGCTTGGTGCTGTTGATGTGAGTGCCTCGCAGTGAGGACTACAGCGTTTTTCGCAAGGGTTAGCGTGCCCTAGAGCTAAGTTCATCGCATTGCCCCAATTCAGGAAATTCATAGCCTGCGCCTGAACGCTTGGGACATAGCTGATATTTAGTTGTCTACTTTGCCATTGTTCTAGGCGGGATTGGTTTGTCTAGTTCAAGGATGGATTCAAACGCGCTGAATAAACTCAGAAACGCTGAGTGCTGACGCGTTACGAGCCGGTCGATAAATCCAGTAGACCTGGAGGCGGAGTAATTTCAAGAAAGCCAGCCTGCACATCTACAGTAGGGACAATCTCCTTAACAAACGGAATTAAGACCTGAGTGTTCGTATCTGCCAACCGAACTTCCAGCAAGTCATTGCCAGCCGAGCGCACATCGACCAAAATGCCAATTTCGAGTTGCGTTTCTTGCAAAATCACTCGCAAGCCCAGTAAATCCTGCACATGATATTCGTCTGTGTCTAAAGGGAATTTATCGGCGGGATCCGCTAGCAATTGATAGTTTTTCAAGGCTTCCGCCTGGTTGCGATCGCAAATTTCCGCAAACTTGATGACATAGAGATTTTTCTTGGGTAAATATCGACCTTGCAATAGCGTGAATTTTTGGGCTGGAGATTGCGTTGGCGGCTGCAGCCAGCGTTCTCCTGGGGACAGGAACCGCTCAGGAAAATCGGAATTTGGATAGATCCGAACTTCGCCCATAAGTCCCTGGGCAGAGACAATTCGACCCACTTGTAACCAGTCTTGGGATGCCATGATACTTCGCCAACCTAAAGTCAGAGAAAACCGTTAAAGTTCGTAGCCCAATTGCTGCATCTCAGACCCGGCAATGCTGAAAAATGCCTGGGAATCAGCGTCGGAGAGACCCTTGCGCCAGCGACCGACGCTAACTGCACTGATGGGTTGAGACAATTTCGCAAATTCGGGGCGGCGAGAAGTCGAAATGCGATTTTTTGAGTATTGGCTAGCATCCAATTGCTCAGAGGTAAACGTTTCCCCTAGAAAATTCATAATGGTTGGCACCACTTGTTCAGGGGCTGAGACTAGTTCTTCATAACCCACATCAAATATGCGCGGATGCTCCCCCAAATTTAAGCGGGTCTGAACGCAACGTCGCCAGTACTGGGCATAAGTTTGTAGATGGCGCCCCTGTTTGACGTATTGATGCTTACGAGCCGAACAATAACAATCCCGCCCATCTCGGTAGGTGTGAATAAATTGAGCGTTGGGGAAATGTTTCAGTAAAAATGGTAGCCGAAGCACATGGGGAGGGGTTTTTTCGATATATCGTTCGCCCCCCTCTTCTTCAAGTTTACGTTGGGCAAACTGATCGAAAAACTCGACAATATCTTTACTCTCAGACCGACGTTGAGTGGTTAAGGCACCCTGACGAGTGAACTGAAATAGCCAGTGCTTTTGCATAAAGATTCCGGTTTCATAGCCCGGACCACTGAGCCGCGGGTGGACACCAATAATGAGCTTGACCAAGGTGGTACCACTGCGGGGTGCACCTAAGACAAAAATATGGGGCTGTTCAGAAATTACCGTCGGGAAATGCCATCGTAGATTTTGGGACAAGGTGATGGGGTTTGCCCAAGTTTGCCAGTCATTGATCAGGGTGTTAAAAAACATAGGAGTTGGCGACATCAGGTCAGACGATAGCAAATGCCAAACAAAGCGTAATTAACGGTTAAAGTTGACTATATATCTTATGGGTTCCCGGCGGCATAGGTCATTTGCTTGGGCTTCCCGGACTGTCCGAACCTCTGACGGGCTTGATTATTGACAGTCACAAAAACTGCCCCAGCGTCTTCCGCTCGTACCGTAATTTTCTGTCGTGCTTTCCAAGTTTTTTGAGTCCCTTTGGCGACCGTTCCTTCAAATGCAATAGCGTCATCTGTTTCAACCTGCAACCAGGAGCTTGACTGAATATCCACTACTACCGTCACCGGGGAATTCAACTCTGAGGGGTCCAGGACTTTCGAATTAATCGAAGACAGAGACGGAATATTCTCCTCGGCACTCGGCTTCATAATTACAATTTGAGGCCGCTGCTGTGTTAACCAATTGCTCAGACCTCGAATAGAAAATACTAGTAGTAAGACGTAAAGAATATAGAGGTGCCAGGCGCGAGGCTGGAGCCCCGAAAGGGGAGCCCAGGACCTATTTTTGCTGGCGGGGGTGGGCGGAAAAAAACGCTCTGCATATTCAGATGACTCTAGATGTAGCGCCTGCGCATACTGAGTTAGCAAACTGCGTACATAGACGGGCTCCGGGAGTGCTTCTAGGTCTCCGACTTCAATGGCTTGGAGCAAGCGCCGTTGAATTGCCGTTCGCTGAGCAATAGTATCCAAGGTTAACGCTTGAGCAACTCTCGCCTCTCGAAGTTGTGCCCCGAGTTCGGTCAGGGTTGTTTGTAAATCATCCGCAGACGGGGGTGACGCTTTTCCATTCATGGACAAAGTTCCCTAATGGCGCACGGCGGAGTGCTTCAAGTCTTTAATTTCCCGTTGACTTAGCGGGCGATGACTACCGCTTGCTAGGGGTCGACCGTTGCCCTGTGTTAATTCCAAATTCCCAATTGCAATCCGGTGTAACTTGACAACCTCTAATCCGAGCTGCTCAGCAGTCCGGCGGATTTGGCGATTTTTCCCTTCTGTCAAAACAATTTCCAAAAGGGTTTTTCCATTTTCAGTGAGAAGTTTATCAACCTCCGCTGGCTGAGTCCGCTCCCCGTCCAATTCAACCCCTTGCTGCCAACGCCGTAATAGGGCAGAACTGACCTTACCCCTAACCCAGACGCGATAAACTTTGGGCAGATGATACGCCGGATGGGTAAGCGCTTGAGTCAAGTCACCATCATTCGTCAATAGCAGCGCTCCCGAGGAATTACGATCTAAACGCCCAACTGGGTGCAGTCCGGTATCTTGAGTGAATTTAGACGGCAAAACATCCAGCACCGTTTTGCGAGCACGTTCATCGCGACAGGTAGATAAAATACCTTTGGGTTTGTTCAGTAGTAGATAAATAAGGTGGGGGCGATCATCCTTCCGAAGACGCTTGCCGTCCACTTCGACACAATCTGATGCGGGATCTGCTTTATCGCCTAGAGTTGCGACAACCCCGTTAAGGCGCACGCGTCCTGCCATAATCCAGCATTCCGCCTTACGACGGGAAGCAAGACCCCATTGAGAAATGATCTTTTGAAGCCGTTCGGCCATGGCAGCGGCAAATACTTAGGACAAAGTGCGCAAGCGTTCTTAGATTATGTATCTAACCAGTCTGTATCGAACGTTTTCTTTGGAAACCCTTTATTCGTCGTCCCAGCTTTCAACGGCACTCAGTTCGGCAATCGTATCTTGCATTGAAAATCCAAAATCCTGTAATTCTTCCTTCCAATGAGGCCATTTGTCGCCTAGCAAAAAGGCAATTTTCCAAAGTTGATCATCCGCTTTCAAAACGTTAGATGCCAACAAAGACGCAACTTTACGTTGCAGCTTCACCATAGGGTGGGCAACTTGATTAGTCATACAATCTCTGACAAAAAATTATTGTGTTCTACAAATACTCTGCTGGGATCACTAGGTTCGGTCCACAAACTGAGAATAGGAGCAATAAGAGAACTAGCGAACCACTATCACAACCGACAGTTGGCTTTTTACTCATTACCGTAATCAGGTTTAACGTATTTCTGTCGAATTAGCCAAGCGTTGTTTCACGCCTATTAAGAAATTTTTACTATCGCCTTCTTCCGATCACCTCAGGCCTCGTGGTTATTAAGTCGCGAATCCAAACCGTAGATAATTTTAAATCCACTCCTTTCGCCAGAGACCATTGCCACAAATAATCTCTTTTTCGAAGTCAGTCATTTTTTTTTCAAGCTATACGTGGCTGGGAGCTGACCCGATTTTGACAGTCACCACGCTTGTCACGAGAGGGCTATGTGACAGTGTTATTTTGAATTGAGCAATTCAACATTTGAAATACCCAAGCGCTCTGGAGAAGGGCATAGAATAATAGACGCCAGCGGCTTTTAAGCAAATAATTCATGAATGTGCCACTATTCGCGGGTCTGCTTTTGCTGCCATTTAGCTTTGCCAGACTCGATTCTGCGATCGCATTGTCGGATTCTATTGGAGAAGCGGGTATTAATGCGCGTAAATTACACGAAGCGCCCCATACCCTAACGGGACGAAAGGTGGTGTTAGGGCAGCTAGAAATCGGTCGCCCGGGACAGTTTGGTGTGGATAAGACGGCAGTGGGCAACCCGCCTTTGAATTTAGCGGGTGTTTTTTTTCGGAATCTGCCGGCCCTGCCCAACCTCCATGTCGATAATCATGCGGCCATGGTCGCGGCTGTGATGGTTAGCTACGATAAGAAACTACCCGGTGTCGCCCCCCATGCTCGCCTATTTTCATCTGCAGTTGGCACTTTGAGTCGGAGCGGTCAACCCGAAGAATGTTTAGCCGCTCAACACCTAGCTGAGCAAAACAACACTCAAGTCAGAGCGATCAATTTAAGTTTTGGGGAATCTCTAGAGCGAGATCCCAGGGAACATGCCTCTCTAGATGGCAATGCCCTGTTAACTCAATGTTTGGATTGGTCTGCGCAACACCATAATGTTCTCTATGTGGTCGCGGGCAATCAAGGACAAGGCGGAATTCCCATCCCCACAGATCAGTTCAATGGCATCACCACGGCTTACACGGCTAAACGCCAGCGACAATTTACAAAGGTGGATTTTGCCAATCTCAGCGCTAAACCCATGGGCGTCGGACGACGACTGATACGCCGAGAAGTCAACCAAGGTGGTCGCCGCGGAATTTCTTTACTGGCGCCCGGACACAAAATTTCTGTTCGTAAGCTAAACGGTCAGGTTGCCCAAGTCAGCGGGACGAGTTTTGCCGCACCCCATGTTACCGGTTCGATCGCCTTACTCCAGGAATTTAGTGATCGCAAACTACAGACAGCAGACCCCAACTGGTCCCTCTCGGCCCGACGCCACGAAGTGATGAAGGCGATTTTGCTGAATGCCGCTGAAAAACTTCAAGATACTGGCGATGGGCGGCGGTTGGGCATGAACCGCACGATTCTAGATAAGCATAATCGGACCTGGTTACAATCAGACGCATTTCAAAACTCGCGTATTCCCCTCGATATTCAAATGGGTGCCGGGCAATTGGAGATTTACCGAGCCCTAAAGCAATATCAATCGGGCCCTCTGCCCCCTAGCGAGGGTCTTCCTGCACGGGGATGGGATTATGGCACTGTGGATCTTGAACGTAGCCAGGACTATAGTCTGGAGAGACCGTTGTTGCAAGATAGCTTTTTTGTCGCCACGCTGGTTTGGGATCGGCGCGTTACTTTAAACGATCGCAATCAAAATGAGCGCTACGATCTGGGCGAAACATTTAAGGTGGGAGGTTTGAACGACCTCAACCTTTATTTGCTCAACACTGAGAGCCAAGAATTGTCCCAGGCCGTCTGTCGTTCCGATAGCTTGGTCGATAACGTCGAGCATCTCTTCTGTCCTATCCCCCAAACTGGTCGCTACAAACTACGCGTGGTCTACGCACAGCCTGCCCACGAACTCAAGCAACCCTATGCGATCGCCTGGTGGGGTCAAGCGGCGAGCACCCCTTAGCGACGTCGAGGTGCAAACAAACCCATTAATTGTCCCAACATAACCCCAAATACAAACCCGCCAGCATGGGCCCAGTAAGCGACCCCTCCAGAATTCGGATTCATGCTAAGGCTAAACACGCTTGATATGGCTTGCTGGAAAAACCAGAATCCTAAATAAAACCGAGCCGGAACCCGAAACGTTGTAATGAAAAATCCAAGGAAAACTAACGTGTCAATTTGAGCATGGGGGAAGCGCAACACATACGCGCCCATTACCCCGGCAATCGCGCCGCTTGCCCCCAAAGACGGAACTGTGGATTCCATCGTAAAAAACCATTGGGTTAAAGCGGCTAAGGCTCCACATCCCAAGTAGAATCCGAGAAAGCGACTATGACCGAGTTCTTCTTCGATATTGTTGCCAAAGATCCAAAGAAACAGCATGTTTCCGCCAATGTGAAACCAGCCACCATGTAAAAACTGAGAAGTAAACAGCGTTAGCCATTCCGGGACAGGCTGTCCGATCGTTTCTCCTGCCAGGCTGGCCGTCAACTGAGCTGGAACTAACGCATAGTGCTGAAAAAAGGAATATAAACCGCTGTCACCCAAACTGAGTTGGTGCAGAAAGACCACAATATTAATCCCGATCAATCCATAGGTTACGTAGGGAGTGATCCGAACTGGATTGTTATCGCTAATGGGAAACAAGCACTTTCTCCTAGATAAAAGCGAAACCCCTTTCCGCCAGCGGAAAGGGGCTTCTTATTAGTCAAGGTTGAAGCTAAGTTGCGATTATTCAACAACCAGTTTTGCAACCATTCCTGCACCGCGGTGAGGCTGGCAGAAATAGGAATAGGTTCCAGCCGGGAGATCCTTAGGAATTGTGACACTGAAGGTTTCACCCGAGTTAAAGGAAAGTTGATCGTGGGAAAGACCTTTAGCGGCAGCAGCTTCAAAAACAACATTGTGAGGAGCCAATTTGTTCATAACCCACTCAACGGTGTCGCCAGGCTTAACCGTCAGGGACTCAGGAACGAACTTAAGCTGACCACTGTCAGCACCCATTTTGACTGTGTAGCTGTCTGCGGAGGCCGGTGCAGCGATCAGAAAGCTGCTAATTGCAAGCAGACAAACAGCGAGCAACGAGACTAATCTAGATTTCATGGCAATTTTTCTTGTGTAAATTTCTTGCGTCTGTATTTTAACTTTGAACTTGCATTTAGATACCACTATTGTGACCAAAATAGGAAACAAACAAGTGGTTGACTTTCCTGCTTAAACCGGCGAGGAATGAAGCAGCCTGTATGAGTCGGAATTGCTTAAGCTACTTCCGGATCATCCAGGCTTGTTGGGCTCTAGGACCATGCATCAAAGCGGGGATACAGAAGTTTTAGTTGTAAACTTTTCCGCCGCCCCACATGACGCCACGGACTTTGGGCTGAATCAAAATATATCCCGCGATTGCTTCCAGTTCCCCATCGGTCAAGTTACGCATTTCCGGCCATAAGTCGGCACGCGTTGTGTTGGGATGCAAAAGATACAGTTCCTGCTCCCCATCGTAAGTGGTGGGGTTTCTCATATATTCAGCAAGGTTCAAAACATTATCCCGCGGTGGCTCAGCGTATTTGAGGGTCTCAATACCAATTCCGACGTTGGGATTTGTTTTGGTTCTACCGCCAGCATGGCACTGAGAACAAACGTTATTAAAGAGTCGTTTACCCAATTCCGCTTCGGTTTCGGTGAGAGTCACCTCTTCCCCAGCTTCATTAAGGGTTACGGTACGAATCTCCTCATCAACTTGGACAGCAGCAGCGGTGTTGACAAACAAGTCAAAAACTATAAACATTGCCGCTACGACTCCTAAAATCAAGCGCTTCAGCATGGTTCTCCCAAAGATATTAAACAGTTGAGCAGGCGACATTAAATAATTGATAAACAGTCACCTCAGAAGCTTGCAGAGAATGACGGCAAGCTTGACCGCTCTTTTTTTCTCTCAATATCATGCCATTCCACCGGAATCATTTCTAATGTAAGCAGGGGTTTCTCTCAGATCTGAGAGAAAATGTAACAAAGTATGAATTTCGACGCATAAAATCTTAAGCATGGATCGAGTTGAACAGTATTTGTCAAAAGCAACTTTGCAGGGCTTATCCTGGGCGGATCAACGATGGCGACTGTATCGGCAGGGTCCAAGAGCCTTTGATGAGGTCGTACAGACTCACTCAGCAGTCTTGGGAGATCTGGACTGGGATGTGGTGATCTGTGGCGGAACCCTGGGGATTCTGTTGGCCGCTAGTTTGGTCATACAGGGCTGGCGCGTGGCGCTCGTCGAGAAAGGGGTTTTGCGCGGTCGGACGCAAGAATGGAATATTTCGCGGCAGGAACTACAATCTCTACTCGATCTCGAACTTTTGACTGAGACACAGCTCGAAACTGTGATCGCAACCGAATATAATCCCGCTCGCATTGGCTTTTCTGGCAGTCCAGATCTTTGGGTCAGGGACGTTTTAAATATCGGGGTCGATCCGGTTGTTCTGCTGGAGACACTTAAGCAATCTTTTTTAGCGACGGGCGGCACGCTCCTAGAAAAAACTTCGTTTCAACAGGCGGTGGTTCATCCGGATGGAATTTCA
>JBCDHF010000105.1:0-12421 GCA_038750375.1 Cyanobacteria bacterium P01_H01_bin.15 | reverse complement strand
CGGAGTTCTTCACTCAGTGTCTCAATCGCTTCCACATTGGGAGCCATCTTGCGTGCGAGACTCAGCTCGGCAAAAGTTTGGAATCCGAGTAAATTGGCTTTTTCTTGTCGTAAGGTGAGAATTTCTTCAATCAGAGCCCGATTATCTAGCTCGCCACTGGCGGCACGGCTAACAAACGCCCGATAGAGTTTTTCGCGTAAACGGGAATTTTGATTGTGCTGCAGGAACGGAATATAACTGGGATAGTCCAACGTAAATACCCATGGACCCGACTCAGGCGTTGCCGCTTCATCGCCTTCTTGACGAGCCGTTTGAGCGGCTAGGCTCAGAGAGCTGGGGGGTAGACCGGCAACGTCTTGTGGAGCGGTTAATTTCAACTTGAACGCTTTTGTTGAATCCAAAACATGGTTCGAAAATTGAGTGGACAGTTCGGCTAAACGCTTTTGGATCTGATTAAATCGCGTTTGTGGCTCGCCGCTTATGCCCACACCCGCTAATTCAGCGTTCCGAACAGCCGATTCGACAATTCTTTTCTGAGCCGATTCAAAGGTTGACCAGTCTGAACTGGCTTGCAGCGCTTTGAAACCGCCGTAGATTGATTGACTTTGGCCGATTCGACTGGTGAACTCGATCAGTTTAGGCTGGATAGTTTCATAGGCTGTGCGGAGTTCATCGCTATTCTGCACTCCCATGAGATGGCTGACAATTCCCCAGCTCCATTCCAGACGTTCGGAAATACTGGTTAGGGGCTCAACCAGTCCAGACCAAGAGGGGGTGAGGGTTTCCTCGAGTTCGGTAAGTTGTTGCTGAAGCTCCGGCAGCAGTTCTTCGAAAGCGGGAACAACCTGCTCAGGTTTGATTGCGGGAAATGGAGGGAGTCCTTCACCTTTCAGTAGCGGATTTGCAGTCGTTACAGGCATTGATGTTGGGTCAGTCCAGAAACAAAATTTTTCTTAGCCTAACGTGTTCTCTGCACCTTACTGTTTCGGGGATCACTGTCCAGTTGGGGTAGAGAAAGAAGATATAATTTTAAAGATTTTGTCTTTTGGTCAAATTTAGTAATCCATGCTGAAAAAGCGCGTACTATCTGGGGTGCAGCCCACTGGTAATCTTCATTTGGGCAACTACCTGGGTGCGATCGCAAATTGGGTTGAGCAGCAAAATAATTTTGATAATTTCTTTTGCGTTGTGGATTTGCACGCCATTACAGTGCCTCACGACCCAAAGCAATTAAAAATCAGTACTCGCAATGTGGCGGCCCTTTATTTGGCCTGCGGCATTGATTTAGATCATTCAACTATTTTTGTGCAATCCCATGTGGCTGCTCACAGCGAGCTGACGTGGCTGTTGAACTGTATTACTCCGCTAAATTGGCTAGAGCGGATGATTCAATTCAAGGAAAAAGCAGTTAAACAAGGCGAGAACGTCGGGGTCGGCTTGCTCGACTATCCAGTTCTGATGGCGGCGGATATTTTGCTTTATGATGCGGACCTGGTCCCGGTTGGCGAAGATCAAAAGCAACATTTAGAGCTGACCCGAGATCTGGCCATTCGCGTTAATGACCAGTTTGGACGTCCAGATGCACCGCTGCTTAAATTGCCTGAACCTCTGATTCGCGAAACGGGGGCGCGGGTCATGAGTTTGACAGATGGTACGCGTAAGATGTCTAAGTCTGATCCGTCAGAGATGAGCCGGGTGAGTTTGCTCGATCCGCCCGAAGTGATTACGAAGAAAATTAAGCGGTGTAAGTCTGACCCGCAAAGGGGACTTTGGTTTGATGACCCGGAACGCCCAGAATGCAATAATTTGCTGTCGCTTTATCAGCTACTTTCGGGTCAATCGAAGGACGCTGTCGCGGCTGAATGTGCAGACATAGGCTGGGGTCAGTTCAAGCCCTTATTAGCAGATGCGATGGTTGAAGCGTTGCGTCCGATTCAAACTAAATTTGCAGAGATTACAAGCGCGCCAGATTATTTAGATAGCGTTTTGCGGGACGGTCAAGAAAAAGCGCAAGCCGTTGCTGACCCAATCTTGGAGAAAGTTCGCTCTTCCATGGGGTTTTTGCCCCGTCCTGAATAAGCTGTCATAATTTTGGCGATCACAAACGTTAGAGATCGCCGAGAAATTTGCGTTTTGTTTCTCCTTTGAGCATCTATGTCTAGCCGCTTTCGCCGTGCCATTCAAAATCAAGAATTTTTAATTTCGGCTGAAGTTGCCCCCCCAAAAGGCGGTGATCCGACTCGCATGTTGGGTGTTGCACAAACACTAAAATCCCGAGTTCATGCGGTGAATATTACAGACGGCAGCCGGGCAGTACTGCGGATGTCTGCTTTAGCGGCTTCGGTTATCTTGCTCAATCAAGGCATCGAACCCATCTGCCAAATGGCCTGTCGTGATCGCAACAGTATTGGGTTGCAGGCGGATTTGATGGGGGCTTATGCGTTGGGGATTCGTAATGTGCTGGCGTTGACCGGCGATCCCGTTAAAGTTGGAGATCATCCACAAGCACGCAGCGTGTTTGAGCTGGAGTCGATCCGGCTACTGAGTTTAATTTCCCAACTGAATACGGGGCTGGATCTTAATGAAAAACCATTGCCTGACGGACCCTTAGATTTGCTGGCGGGAGCCGCCGTTGATCCCCAGATCAAAAATTTGCCGAGTCTGCAGCGTCGTTATGAGCGCAAGATCGAAGCGGGAGCCGGTTTTTTTCAGAGCCAGATGATTACTGACTTTGAGCGCTTAGATAAGTTCATGAGCGAGGTGGCTGTGCATTTTAAACCACCAGTGTTAGCGGGCATCTTTCTCTTGAAGTCTGCAAAAAATGCGGCTTTTATAAATCGATATGTTCCCGGCGTCAAGATTCCTGACTCGATTATCGAACGACTCGCACAAGCAACCGATCCGCTCGAAGAAGGCATCATAATCGCTGCCGAGCAAGTCAAGGCAGCCCAGAAACTCTGCCAAGGAGTTCATCTAATGGCTGTCAAGCGCGAAGAGTTAATTCCGAAAATTTTGGATCGGGCGGGGATTTCTGCGATCGCAAGTGAGCTTAAATAGACAATTAGGGGCTGACATTTACTGTGAAACAGCCGTTCCTCGCACTGTCCTCAACCGAGCTGGGTTACTCAAGCCTGTATCTCTGGCATTGTTTCGTAAGACTTCGGCGGGAGAGCTTTCCGTCACAACCGGTTGACTATTGGTAACTTCCCGCTGTTGCGGCTCTGATACTGATTTAGGAGGAATGTCGGATGCGGGACCGGCGGAAGTCGTGTCGGGGTCGGTTGGGGGTGAATCAGAGGTGGGAGTTGCACCGGATTGGGCCGCACCCTCGCCACAAATAGTGGAAAGGTCCAAAAACTCACCAGATTCACTCTCGAAATAGCACACTTGTGCCTGAACAGAAGGCGTCATCAAAGGTAGCCCCAGACACAGGCAACTCATTATGAGCGAGGTGTTTATCTTCATGGCAGTACCAAAGCGAGACTTGCTTATGATTGTAACGACCAGCATTGAAGATACTGTTCACGAAAATTTCGTGTGAAGAGCGCCTCTGCTCTCAATAGCTTCGTCAAGTTTAGCGGCGCGTCAAGCTAGGTATTCATTTTTTCATTTTCAAGGTTCAATGTCCGATCCTTCTCAACTGGAAACGTCACCGACCAAATCAGCAAAATTTCGCCAAAAACTTTGGGAAAACCTGCAAATTGTTGTGATCGCATTAGTCATCGCGGTGGTGTTGCGCATGTTCATTGCCGAACCGAGATTTATTCCGTCTGATTCAATGTTACCGACCCTAGAAACGGGCGATCGGCTGGTTGTGGAAAAGGTGTCTTATCGCTTACATCCGCCCCATCGCGGCGACATTGTAGTGTTCTCGACCCCGGAGTTACTGATAGCTCAAGGCTATGATGCCAACCAAGCATTCATTAAGCGAACCGTTGGCCTTCCGGGTGATCGGATTGCGGTAACAGATGGGGTGGTGTTGGTTAATGGGGAACCCTTGAGAGAGAACTATATCTTGGAACCGCCCTTTTACAATCTGCCCACCATCTTGGTTCCAGACGGTCAGCTTTTTGTCATGGGCGACAATCGCAACAATAGCAACGATTCCCACATTTGGGGCTATTTACCACTCCAACAAGTGATTGGGCACGCCGTTTTTCGATTTTGGCCCCTAAAGCGCGTGGGCGGACTCTAGTCTGTCAAAATTTCTGAAGGCGTATTGGATTCGGCTAACGTGGTCTGGATTGGTCTAAATTCAGTCTGAGCCAGCCTAGCCAAAGCCAGGCAAGTATCCCGCCTAATGCGTAATACACAAAATCAGCCCAGGAAAAAGTAGTCCCCAATAACCAAGGTCCCCACCACGTAGAGCGCAACTGCACAATTGGCTCGGTTTGCAGCAACTGCAATGCTTCTATCAGGCAAGTTACAGCCAACACTATTCCCGCCAACTTAGTGCGGGATTGACCGGGAAAAATCCAAGCAGCTAGCAACACCCAAAAAAGCACATACAAAATGTCTCCAGCAAAATGGTTGACCCATTCTGCCTCCCATCCTTGATATCGTTTGCTAGCCAGACCGAGAATGACCAGAATCGCCAGGGACACGGGCAACAGTAAGTTTTTAGGCATGATCAACCACACCGCCGCCCACCGGACCTAGCTCACGAATAAATTCCAACGGTAATCCGTCCGGATCGGAAATAAAAGCGACTTCGTATACGAGATCGCATATAACTTGCTGTTCCGGCGGCAAAAGAATTTTCGGGGGAGTTGCGACTCGTTCAATAAACCCTTGCAGCCAACTACTGAGATCGGTCGTTTTTTTTGTCAGATCAAAAGACAGGTGATAGTAGCCCACATAGTGCTCGTTGTAAAAGCAATCAGGTGCGGGCGCGGGCTGAGGAATTTCAATCAGCTCTAACCGAGCATCAGCACTTTTCAACCAGCAGGCCAAGGTATATCCCGTTGTAAATCGTTCTTGCACCACGAACCCCAATTCCCCGTAAAATGCGATCGCGCGATGGATATCAGCCGTACGGATTGAAACATGATGCATGGGGCTAATCGAACATGCGGTGATAAGGGTAGCGAGCGGGGACACCGGGCTCTTTTTCGAGATTAAAATTGATTACGTCCCAGCAAGGATCAGCGGCTGATTCAGCACTAAATTCCACCGGCAACCCATATAACTTAGGCGCTTTAGGTTCGGTCCCAGTCTGCCAGGTTGAATTGCGCTCTAAATAATTACTGACTAACTCCTGATATCGATGGGCTATCACGACTTTAGTCGCCCGGAAGCCTTGTCCATAAAGTTTGTCAAGGGCTTCATGAATTTCAAACCGAATACCGTCGGGGTGGGTGTGTTGACGATACCAGCGCTCGTTCCAGCGACGCCAATGACGTCCCGATTGCAAATGAACTAACTCTTTTGATTCTGGATCTGCTTCAAACGCCCCGTGCCGAGAGCAAAGGTAAGTATCGGTGAGGGTTAGCGCTGGAATGGGCTGCTGACAATGGGGGCAGAGAATTTCCGGTCCAAAAATCGGGTATTGTAAACCAACATTTATGCTCATGTATCCCGTCTTTTCCACGCCACACCGACAAGAATCTTCCTTATTTTACGGTGTGCTCTCCTCCTTAGACGGCAAGTCGTAAAATCAAGTCAAGATTCATCTCCCCTGTCTTCCCGCTTTTGTTATGTCTTTCTTGGCAACCCCCAATCTTGAACAAGCTGCTTTTGTGGCGGAAAATGCCACTGTGATCGGCGCGGTCACGATGGGTTCAGGCGCAAGCGTTTGGTATGGGGCTGTCGTGCGGGGCGATGTTGAGAAAATCTTGATTGGGGATGCCAGTAACGTACAAGATGGTGCAGTTTTACATGGGGACCCCGGAGTCCCGACCATACTGGAAGATCACGTAACCATTGGACATCGGGCGGTGATTCATTCTGCCCATGTTGAGCGCGGCTGTCTGATTGGCATTGGAGCCATTATTCTCAACAACGTCCGCATCGGCGCAGGCAGCATTATTGGCGCAGGCTGCGTGGTCACCAAAAATGTGGACCCGCGATCGCTCATGGTGGGAATTCCAGCCAGAAAGGTGCGTGAACTGTCGGCCGATGAAGTGGCAGATTTGCTAACTCATGCTCGCAAATATCAGCAATTGGCTTTGGTTCACGCTGGAAAAGGCCATGATTTAGGCTTCGCTACAACTGCTGATTCCGATTAACAGATTTTTATCCCTAATTATTCGCCGTTAAGAAGTAGGATAAAATGTGAAAAATAATTTAAAAAATTCAGTTTAGGAGGCAAGGCTCTCATGTCAGGTTTATTGGATTCTGTCGATTTTCGGATTGTGCTTGTGCTAGCACCCATTGCCATTGCCGCAAGCTGGGCAATTTTTAATATCGGCGCAGCCGCAATTGGACAATTCCGCCAGATGCTGGGTGAATAGAGGCGCGTCCTAAGAGAGAGATTGCACGTTCAAACTGCGGGGAAATCACAGCTCCTCGCAGTTTTTGTATGTCCAGTTTTCAGTTTGCAGCTTAGACTCTATGCAATTGCATCATGGCTAATTCCAGAGAAAGAGAACGTAATTGTGAGTGGCCAAGCTGTGAGCAAGGGTTTCGGTAAAATCGAGTAAAAATTTACGATGGGCAAGAAAAAGTACGACGTTTACGGCATTGGCAATGCGCTATTGGATATGGAGTATGAGGTAACCCCTCAGCTACTGACCGAATTAGGCATTGATAAAGGAGTGATGACGCTGATGGATGAACAGCAGCAAGCCCAGATTGTTGAAAAACTATCCCACCTGCCCTGTAAACGAAGTTGTGGGGGATCTGCGGCCAACACCATTGTTGCGATCGCACAGCTCGAAGGAAAGGCAGGATATGCCTGCAAGGTAGCCAAAGACGAGCCGGGAACGTTCTATTTAGAAGACTTACAGCACAATGGGGTCGATATCCATGTGGATTTAGATCAGCGCGAGACGGGGATTACAGGCAAATGCTTGGTGCTGGTGACGCCGGATGCGGATCGGACCATGAACACCTTCCTCGGAATTACGGCGGATCTTTCTGAAGCTGAAATGTCGTTTCCAGATATCCAAAATTCGGAATATCTCTACATTGAAGGCTATTTAGCCTCTTCAGAAATTGCCCTCAAGAGTGCCATTAAAGCTAAAGAAATCGCACAAAATAGCGGCGTCAAAATTGCGTTCACCCTCTCTGACTTCAATATGGTCGCCTACTTCAAGCCGGGTCTAGAGGCGATTATCGGCTCTGGCGTGGATTTATTATTTGCTAATGAGTCTGAAGCGTTCAAACTTGCGGAGACAGAAAACCTAGCAGAGGCGATCACGTACTTTAAAACGCTGAGTCAAACTTTTGCGATTACCCGAGGCCCGGAAGGTTCCATTTTGTGGGATGGAAGCAAGCTGATTGAGATTGAGCCAGTGCGAGTGCAGGCAGTTGATACGGTGGGCGCTGGAGATATGTACGCGGGTGCGTTGCTCTATGGGGTTACTAAAGGCTGGGATTGGGAAAAAGCGGGGAAACTGGCCGCTCAATCTTCGGCAGAGTTGGTTACGAGCTTGGGAGCGCGCCTCGAAACGACTCGGTTAAGGGCATTACGAGACGGAGGTCTAGCGGCTTAATTTTTTGACATAAACAATCATCTGAGCTGGCGAGATGAACATATCACTTTTGTTAGATCACTCAGGACATTTCTAAATTCGGCTGAATCTCGATGAATATTCTCTAAATAAGCAGCCCCCGGGCGGGGACGGCTTATCCGTTAAACATCATTAAACTTAAGCTTGACGGGCTTTATTGATGCTCCATAATTCCTTAAAGACGCTACGTTTTTCTTCCAGAAACTAGAGCTTCTGCAACTGCCGAGAGAAGCGCGTTAGCCCAATTCCGAACTAATCAATGTGCCGTAGAAGCTCCGTAGCAGCCCTTCATTGATTGTTGTTGATAGAGTCAAACAGAGTCTTAACTGAATGAAGATGGCGGCATTCATTGACAAGAAAGAATGGATGCAATTGGAAAAATATATGAGTTCTCCCCGCGTTTAATGCTTGGGGGGTGGGACTTGAAACTGTAAGATCATCTTAATATTTGCCGACAAAGAGGAATTGAGTCCATGACCGTAGCTAGTGCCATGCCCGCTTTTTGTGAGGGTATTCAGTATTTTGGGGAACCTTTACCTGATTTCGAAAAGTATGGACAAACCCCTGCGATAGCAGCCGGCTCAAGCGAGATCACCTCTCCCAGTAATGCTGCGGCTGTTTATCAGACTTTGCTCGCGGCTGACGCGCTACGCTATCTAACCTTACAAGTCACGGCCTCTAAAGCATCTGGGCATCCAGGGGGCTTCGCCAGTATAGCTGATGCGATCGCCTCCTTAATTATGCTTGGGCACAAACATATTATTACCGAGGTTGGCCACCACGCACCGGGCTTCTATAGCTCTATGTTTCTCGATCGCTCTCTTGAGAAAATGGGCATCTCGACTGTGCAAGATATGCGGGAGCGCTTTCGGGAAATGCACGGTTTATTAGGTCATCTTTCCGGTCAAATTCCAGGGCTTTTAAACCCAGCGGGTCCGCTGGGTCAGGGTCAGCATTTTGCGATGGCCGGAGCCAAGCTCAATCCTGGCGTTTTGTTCCCCGTCACGATTGGAGACGGCGGCTTGGGTGAGCCCTACATCATGAGTAGCCTCAACCATTTCCACACGGCTTATCCGCAAATCACCAACTTTTTACCGGTGTTGGTTTGGAATGGTTTTTCCCAAGAACACCACAGCATGGTTTCGACACAAAGCAACGAAACAATGGTGAATTACTGGCGCGGGAACGGGTTCGAAAACGTGATTTTGGTCGATGCCAAAGAGTATGACGATGCCGATCAGCCTGGTGATTACGTTGATAGCACGTCCTTCTCCTTTAAGCAGCGACTAGCCTTTACCCAGGCAGTGTTGGACGCAAGCGCTAAGGCGGCGACGTCAGCTCTGGGTGGCACTCTGACGGTTCTGATTGTCAAACAATTAAAAGGCGCGGGGGTTCATGCAAGGGGAGCAAAATCTCACAACCTGTACGCTCATCACACCCTCGAAAATGAAGACATTATCAACACCCTAAAGGCGCGGGCGCTGTCCCCAGACGCTTGGGCGGTTGTCCGGACTAATTGCGAACGAGCTGGTGGGGGACCGGCGGCCGAAACCGTCGCTACCGAATTTGAACGGCCCGTCCCAGCTATCGAAGCTCTCCAACTCGAAGAATTTGCGATCACAAAAGACAAAAAGGTTGCGACTACAGCTATGGGAGAGTTAGTTGCTCAAGTCGGTCAACAAGATCCTGATTTTGTGGTGACCAACGCTGATGGGAATGCCGCCTCCGGAATTAACAATATTAACGTTGCCCTCAAAATTGTTCACCCAACTACTGATGAACTGTACTTTCAAGGTCCCAACGGGCAGGTTTATGAACCGCTAAGTGAAGATGCTTGTGCAGGGCTGGCGGCCGCCCAAGCTCTATTCGGTGCGAGATCCCTTTGGTGCTCTTACGAATCTTTTGCCATTAACGGCCTCCCTATTTGGCAGACCGTGACTCAAGCCATGGCCGAACTACGTCGACCCACTCCTTCCACCGTTACCTTATTTACTGCCGGTGCCTTAGAACAAGGGCGAAACGGCTGGACCCACCAACGTCCTGAAATCGAAAACTATTTCGCCGCTATGATGCGAAATGGTAATGTATTTCCCCTATTTCCGGTAGACGCTAACAGCATCCAAGCCTGCTACGAATGGGCACTCAGCACAAAAAACAAAGGCATTACAATCACCGCCAGCAAATCACCGCTGCCGGTCCGTACGACTTTTGCACAAACTCGTGAAGCTCTCGCTAAAGGTGCCATTCCAATTTTTGAATTGGCACCCAGCCCTGAGGTTGTGCTAGCTGTATTGGGTGACATGACATTAATCCCGACTTTAGAGGCGGCAGAACAGTTAACCGCAGCCGGTGTTGGCGTTCGGGTCGTTTCAGTGGTCAGTCCACGCCGTCTTTACCGTCCAAGCGATGTGGCTTGGGATACGGTGACAGATAGTGATGGCAACTTCCTGAGCGACGCAGATTTCGAGTCTCTCTTTGGAGCAGAGATATTGCTCGGGATTACCGGTGGTTCTAGTGCCATGTTGGAGCCGGTGATGCTGCGTAGTCAGGCCAAGCGAGACATCATTGCTTGGCGCAGGGGAGAAACCACTTCTAGCGCTGGTCAAATCATGGCGTTCAATGACATTACTGCTGAAAATATTGCAGCCCGTGCCAAAGGATTACTAGGTTAATCGCCATTACATGAGTCCTAAACAGAGCGAGAGCCTCTTCTAAAGATCAAAGAGGCTCTCGCTTACTGGAAGATTTTTCAATCAAATAAAGACAGAAGTAACATTGTCCAATGCGATCTGGCGAAGAATATCTCTTGGGTGAGCTGCCAAAAGCGCTAGCTTTCAGTGGGTTCCGGCTCTGGAAAATTTGATGCAGGAGGGAAAAATTGCGCTGGTTCATCTTTGAGCGCTTCTTGCATAAAGTCTCGCCAAATCGGTGCGGCGTATCCACCCCCGGTAATGCGCTCGCCCATCGGAGTGTAGTTATCATTGCCGATCCAGACTGCTGCCGCTAACTGAGGAACGTAACCCACAAACCAAACATCCCGCTCAGAGTCTGTTGTTCCCGTTTTGCCGGCAGCTTGTCGGCCAATGTAAGCGAGTGTACCGGTACCGCCATGGATAACGCCTTGCATTGTCGCCGAAAGGGTTGCCGTTGCCCACGGATCTAGAACGAGTTGGGGTTCGGGGGTGTTGTCTAAAAGCAGTACCCCCTGGGAATCGGTTACGCGGGCAATAATGGTTGGATCTGAATGCCAACCGTTACTGGCGAATGTAGCGTAGGCACCCGCCATTTCCATGGGCGTGATCCCCACAGAACCCAAAGGCAAAGAGACAAACGTATCAATCGGGCTTTCAATACCTAGTAAACGACAGAGTTCAACAACTTTAGCTAACCCCACCTTTTGTCCCAAAACTACCGCGGGAACGTTGGCTGATGAAATTAGCGCAGCCCGCAGCGTCATCTCGCCACTATAGCCACCTCCATAGTTTTTTGGGGTATAGAAGCCGCTGCCATCTCGATATTGCACGGGCTTATCGTCAATGACTGATGATGGTGTCCAGTTCCCAGAGGCAAAGGCCGTGTAGTAAACAAAAGGCTTAAATGAAGATCCCGGCTGTCGCTGAGACTGAGTGGCTCGATTGAACTGACTTTTAGAGTAGTCGGCGCCGCCAATCATGGCTTTCACAAAGTGCGTTCGAGGATCAATGGCAACCAGTGCAAATTGATCGGCTTTAAGTCCCGCCCCGACTCGACGTTGGAATGAAGCCGTTGCCGCTTCCAGAGTCCGGCGCTGAAAATCCAGATCGATGGTGGTCTGTACTCGCATGCCACCTTTTTGAATGGCTTGCGCTCCAAAACGCCGATTAAGTTCGCTGATGACGGCGTCAGTCACAAACGGTACGCGCTGACCCAGCCAAGCTGTTGGCTTACCCAAACGTAAAGGCGTTTTTTTTGCGGCTTCCGCTTCTGCCTCGGTAATCCAGCCCAAAGTTGCCATCCGATTGAGCACTTGCGCCTGCCGCTGCTTGGTTAAATCGTAGTTTCGAAAAGGGCTGTGAACTTCCGGCGCCTGAATTAGCCCTGCCATCATGGCGGATTCGGCCAAATTTAGCGCTGCTGCATCTTTGCTGAAATAACTTTCAGCTGCAGTCTGAACACCATAAGCATTGTGTCCCCAGTAGATGGTGTTGAGATATTGTTCTAAAATTTCGTCTTTTTCAAAAACATGCTCCACCCGGACTGCCAAGACACCTTCTGCCAACTTACGGCTATAGGTCCGCTCCTTAGACAGCAGGAGATTTTTGACCAGTTGCATCGTAATGGTAGATGCCCCCTCTCGCACACCGCCACTACGAGAATTAACCACTATTGCTCGACCGATACTGTTGGGGTTGATGCCGTGGTGACTGTAGAAATTACTGTCTTCAATCGCTAAGACAGCTCGTTTCAGATGCGGAGAAATTTTATTCAGCGGGACCACTTCCCTGTGGGCTTCACCATGAATGCTGGTCAGCAGTTTACCTTTAATGTCGTAAATGTAAGAGGTCTCTGGCGGTGCATAGCCTTGTAGGGTCCTAACGTCCGGTAGGTTCCGAAAACTAATAGCGAGCCCGAGGAAACCGCCAGCAGCTAGAGCAGTGCCAAACATACCAATGGTCAAAATGCTGGAACCCGTTGCCCGAAAAACTCCTCCTACAAACCGCCGAACTGGGCGAGGTTTTTTCGGCTCAACGGGAGGCGGAGAAATTTGG
>JBCDHF010000104.1:0-12421 GCA_038750375.1 Cyanobacteria bacterium P01_H01_bin.15 | reverse complement strand
GCGTACGGAATGGACTCGTGAAGGGCGCGTTCCCCTACATACTCTTCGCGCAGACATTGATTACAGTTATCAGACAGCACAAACTATTTACGGCATCTTAGGCGTGAAAGTTTGGATTTTCAAGGGTGAGATTCTTCCCGGGCATGATGATAATGCTCCGCTCTCTTCTGCTCCTGCCCCAAGGCGTCAACGTCGCCGTCAGCAGTTCGAAGATCGCTCCGACGAATAGTTTCAATGTTGACACCCAAGATACTTCTCTTATTTTCTTCGTTGATATTTTCTAAATCATGTTAAGCCCTAGACGCACAAAATTTCGCAAACAGCATCGTGGTCGAATGCGAGGTCTCGCACTTCGAGGAAATAAGATTGACTTCGGAGAGTTCGCACTTCAGGCAATTGAGCCAAGTTGGATAACATCTCGTCAAATTGAAGCTGCTCGTCGGGCCATGACTCGATATATTCGGCGTGGAGGAAAAATCTGGATTCGCATTTTTCCAGATAAGCCAGTTACCATGCGTCCAGCTGAAACCCGGATGGGATCCGGTCAAGGGAATCCAGAGTTTTGGGTAGCAGTTGTTAAGCCCGGAAGAATTATGTTTGAACTAGCTGGAGTGGAGGAAGAGATAGCAAGGGAAGCGATGAGACTTGCTGCCCAAAAGTTGCCAATAAAAACGAAGTTCATCACTCGTGCAAGTCAGGAGATATAGAAATGCCCTTACCTAAATATTCTGAGGTCCAAGCACTAAACGATGAAGATCTTTCCGAGGCAATTTTAAGTACGAAGAAAGAACTGTTTCAATTACGCTTTCAAAAAGCAACTGGTCAGCTCGAAGAGTTTCACAAGTTTAAGCATCTAAGGCATCGAATTGCCCAACTGTTAACAGAGCAAAATCAACGTAATTCAAAGAGCTCCATTTCTGAGCAAGAAATTACTGCCGCACAGACAATCAACTCCGTTCAGGAGGATGTATAGCAATGCCATTAAAAGAGCGCGTAGGTTTAGTTGTTAGCGACAAAATGCAAAAGACAATTGTTGTCGCAGTTGAAAACCGCTCACCTCATCCTAAGTACGGCAAGATCATTGTAAAAACGAAGAAATTCAAAGCTCACGATGAGGACAATCAATGTCGCACAGGGGATAGAGTTCGAATTCGTGAAAGTCGTCCGCTCAGTCGAACTAAACGTTGGGAAATCGCCGAAATCTTAGAGGCAGTTGAGCGATAACCAAGCTGTGGCGACAAAATCATTTTCTCTTTTTTTGTATTTAAGGCTTAGCCATGATCCAGCAAGAAACCTTACTTAATGTCGCCGATAACAGCGGTGCTCGCAAATTGATGTGTCTTCGAGTAGTAGGTAAAGGCAACTGTCCATATGCCGGAATTGGTGACACGATTATTGCTGTCGTGAAAGATGCATTGCCGAACATGGCTGTCAAAAAGTCCGATGTTGTGAGAGCAGTTGTTGTTCGTACCAGGCATTCTTTAAGAAGAAACAGTGGGATGAGTATTCGCTTTGATGATAATGCAGCTGTGATTATCAACCAAGATGGAAATCCTCGGGGAACTCGTGTTTTTGGTCCGGTCGCACGCGAATTACGCGAAAGGAACTACACCAAAATTGTATCTTTAGCACCGGAGGTTATTTGAGATGAAATCGAAGCAAGAGTCATCGAGCGCGAAGTTGCACGTTAGGAAGGGTGATACTGTCCAGGTCATCTCAGGGCGCGACAAAGGGAAAGTCGGAGAAATACTCAAGGCCTTACCTCAAAAAAGCCAAGTAATCGTTAAAGGTGTCAACATAAAAACTAAGCACGTTAAGCCTCAACAAGAAGGCGAATCCGGACAGATTACAACTTTTGAAGGACCAATTCATAGTTCTAATGTGATGCTCTATTCGGAGAAACAGAAGGTTACTAGCCGCGTAGGAATGACGTTTACAGAGGATGGGAGGAAAGTACGCATGCTAAAAAAAACGGGTGAGATTATTGACTAATCAATTAGTTTCAAAACCTCTTCCGCGTCTCAAAATTCATCCTGACCACGCCCAGGAAACAAAGTTAAAACCATGGTACCAAGACTAAAAGATTACTATTTAAAGACTGTTGTCCCCAAACTCAAAGAAGAGTTTGGATATAGCAACGTCCATCAGGTTCCGAAAGTTGTAAAGATAACCATTAATCGAGGATTAGGTGAAGCCTCCAATAACTCGAAGGCACTCGATTCTTCGTTGTCAGAAATAGCGACCATTACTGGTCAAAAGCCCATCGTGACAAGAGCCAAAAAAGCGATTGCAGGTTTCAAAATACGTGAAGGAATGCCAGTAGGCGTCATGGTCACTCTACGCTCTGAGCGCATGTTTGCATTTCTAGATCGTTTGATAAGCCTAGCCCTACCTCGCATTCGTGACTTTCGTGGCATAAGTCCACGAAGTTTTGATGGGCGAGGGAATTATAGCCTTGGGGTTCGTGAACAGCTTATTTTTCCGGAAATCGACTATGACACCATTGACCAAATTCGAGGTCTAGACATTTCAATTGTCACATCGGCCAATACCGATGAGGAGGGTAGAGCGCTCCTCAAAGCCCTCGGTATGCCTTTTCGCGATAGTTAACTGATTTAATCAACGGGAGGTAACAATAGACAGAATGTCTTCTACTGACACTATATCGGACATGCTTACTCGCATCCGAAACGCTTGCCTAGTTCGACATGGATCTACCAATGTACCGTCCACCCGCATGACACGCAGCATCGCCAAAGTCCTGAAGGATGAAGGTTTTATCGATGACTATAGCGAAGTCGGAGAGGGAATTGGGCGCTCATTAAGTATCGTGCTGAAGTACAAAGGCCGTAATCGCCAGCCCATAATTAAAGTGCTTAAGCGTATTAGCAAGCCGGGTCTAAGAGTGTACTCAAATCGCAAAGACCTACCTCGTGTTTTGGGCGGTATCGGCATAGCGATCATATCTACTTCTCGTGGAATAATGACTGATCGTGAAGCGCGACGTCAAGGTATCGGAGGCGAAGTTCTTTGCTACGTTTGGTAGCCCTATTAGTCATCAAACGTATCTCATAACAAACTATTTCACCAAGTAATTAGGTCTAGGCATCATGTCTCGAATCGGTAAGCAACCTATCAACCTCCCACCAAAAGTGTCTGTCAAAGTAAACGAGCAGACTGTCTCTGTTAGTGGGCCAAAAGGGACTTTAGAGCGTGAAATCCCCTCTCTTATCTCAGTTGAACAGCATGATAATCAAGTGTCTGTCAAGCGGATAAATGAATCTCGCAATGCGAGGCAACTGCACGGCCTATGCCGAACGTTGGTCGCAAATATGGTGGAGGGGGTAGCAAAAGGTTATGAGAAAAAGTTATTGATTCAAGGTGTTGGTTATCGTGCTCAGGTCCAGGGTAATAAGCTCACTTTAAATGTTGGCTTTTCACACCCCGTCGAGATTCAGATGCCACAGGGTGTACAGGCAACAGTCGAGAAAAACACGTCTCTAACAGTTAATGGTATTGACAAAGAGGTCGTCGGCAACATTTGTGCCAAGATACGGGATGTTCGCCCCCCCGAACCCTACAAAGGAAAAGGCATTCGATATGCAGACGAGTATGTAAGACGTAAAGCAGGAAAAACAGGTAAGAAATAATGTCGAAGTTAGCCAGAAGAGATCAAGTTCGTCAGCGCCATCGCCGTTTACGGCGTCGGCTTTCCGGTTCACCTGAGCGACCGCGTTTGTCTGTATTTCGCTCCAATAATCATATTTATGCTCAACTTATTGACGATGTTGGGCAGCATACTATTGCATCGGCCTCAACAGTCGAGCCGGACTTACAATCCCAACTTTCGGCTGGTGGAACATGTTCAGCAGCTAAATTGGTGGGTAAGTTAATTGCTGACAGAGCCAAAGTAAAGGGGGTCTCCAAGGTTGTCTTTGATCGAGGCGGAAATCTATATCACGGTCGTGTAAAGGCTCTTGCTGAGGCAGCTAGACAGAATGGTTTAGACTTTTAAACTACTGGAGAACACTATAAGGTAGCGGTAATGGCAAATAAGCGTCGGAAAGGAAATCGAACGAAAGAGAAAGAGAGTAATTGGCAAGAACGAGTTATTCAGATTCGCCGCGTCAGTAAAGTAGTTAAAGGCGGAAAAAAGCTAAGCTTTCGTGCAATTGTAGTAATTGGTAACGAGAAAGGGCAAGTCGGGGTTGGAGTAGGCAAAGCTAGCGACGTTATTGGTGCGGTCCGGAAAGGGGTGGCAGACGCCAAGAAGAAGCTAATTGACATAAATCTCAATAAAGCAAGTTCCATTACTCACGTTGCAAATGGTGAATTCGGAGGGGCAAAAGTTATAGTTCGACCGGCAGCTCCTGGAACTGGCGTAATTGCGGGCGGAGCAGTCAGAACAGTTTTAGAGTTGGCTGGGATTAAGAACATATTAGCTAAGCAACTTGGTTCGAATAATCCTCTAAATAATGCGAGGGCGGCGATAGATGCGTTGGGTCGAGTCCGTTCTTTTGCTGACGTAGCTCAAGAACGAGGTATTCCGTTGAGCCAACTATATACCTAGGTCAGGTTTAGCATTTTAGTTTTAGGCACAATAATTGTTGATTCGCCTAATTCACTAATTTTGTCACGGCAAATTTTGTTTGCATCTCCATGTTCTATCTTCATACCTTTTCCAAAATCAGCTCATTATGAAACTTCACGATATCGGACCAAAAGTCGGCTCTCAAAAGCGCAAACGTAGGGTTGGGAGAGGGATCGCAGCGGGACAAGGTGCTAGCTGTGGATTTGGTATGCGAGGACAAAAGTCTCGCTCAGGTACAGGGACAAAAGCTGGTTTTGAGGGTGGGCAAATGCCTTTATATAGGCGAGTCCCGAAATTAAAGTATTTCACAGTTATCAATCCTAAGCGTCAAACAATTATTAATGTTGAATCTCTGTCAAGCTTGACGGCAGGCACAGAGGTAACCCTGGAACGCTTACTGTCGGAAGGGATTTTGACTAATAATGATGGTCCCTTGAAGGTTTTAGGAAGGGGAGAAATTGGTGTCGCTTTGACTGTAAGAGCTTCGGCTTTTTCGAATAGTGCAAAGGAAAAGATAACAGCAGCGGGGGGGACTTGTGAGGAGATTTCTGGATAGGTCATTGGTAATGACTTATGAATAGGTTCTTTTATTCTCAAGCGCCTACTCTAAATATTTGTCAAGATAGTTTTATCTCTCGAAAACTCTTAAACGTTAATCAAAATAATGGTTGTAAATAGAGGCAAGGCACCGACTGCCCAAGAGACATTTCTTCAGATGGCTCAAGCTGCTGGGCTTCGGGGAAGATTGTTAGTAACTATCGGACTACTAGTATTAGTCAGGCTCGGTGTATTTATTCCCGTTCCTGGTATTGATCGCAGCCGCTTTGCGGAGGGAATTCAAAATTCGGCAGTTTTGGGTTTTTTAGATATTTTTACCGGCGGGGGGCTTTCAGCATTAGGTATTTTTGCGCTTGGCATTCTTCCGTTTATTAATGCCTCGATTATCATGCAGCTGCTGACTGCAGCACTTCCTTCCTTAGAGAATTTGCAGAAAAATGAGGGTGAAGCTGGTCGGCGAAAAATTTCTCAAATTACTCGATATGTTGCCTTAGGTTGGTCAATCATTCAAAGTACTGCAATTACTATTGGGCTACTTCAACCGTTTGCCCTTAATCCTGGTCCCTACTTCATTGTGGAGACAGTGGTTGCACTGACTGCTGGCTCCATGTTTGTTATGTGGATTTCTGAACTCATCACGGAAAGAGGGATTGGGAATGGGGCGTCACTGCTAATATTTGTCAATATCGTTGCAGTTTTACCGCGAACATTAGGGAGCACGATCCAGTTTGCCCAGCAAGGCGGTCGTGAGTCGGTTGCGCAGGTTGTAGTTTTACTACTGGTTTTTCTAGTGATGATTGTTGGAATTGTCTTTGTACAAGAAGGTTCTAGACGCATCCCTATCATCTCGGCACGCCGACAAGTCGGGCGTCGCCTCTATCGCGAACGAACAAGCTATCTGCCACTTCGCCTCAATCAAGGTGGCGTCATGCCAATCATCTTTGCATCTGCTGTTCTTATTTTGCCATCCTCCCTTTCTGGTTTCTTCTCGGGCGAAGGTGCTATCAATGAATTTTTTGGCCAGGTTGCGTTATTTTTATCTCCTGGGACTTGGAGTTATGTCGCAGTTTATTTGGTCTTGATTCTTTTTTTCAGTTATTTTTATGCATCACTAATTGCTAACCCAATTGACATGTCTCAAAATCTGAAAAAAATGGGGGCGAGCATACCAGGAATTAGACCTGGAAAGGCTACGAGTTCTTACATTGAGGGAGTTCTTAATCGTTTGACTCTTCTCGGAGCTGTTTTTCTCGGCATTGTGGCAACTGTCCCCACTCTTGTCGAAAGCGTTACTCAAGTTCCAACGTTTCGGGGATTTGGCGCAACATCTCTCTTGATCTTAGTAGGGGTGGCCATCGATACAGCTAAACAGATTCAGACGTATGTCATTTCGCAACGTTATGAGGGAATGGTTAAGCAGTAATGAATCCTTAATTTTTTATTTCACAACGACGTATGAATAACCCAGTTCATTTGATTTTCTTGGGACCTCCTGGTTCGGGAAAAGGCACTCAAGCTGAGCATTTAACTAACCAGCTTAGCTTTGAGCACATTTCAACAGGCGTCATTCTCCGAACTGCAATTGACGATAATTCACCCCTTGGGCTCAAAGCTCGATACTTTGTTGACAGAGGTGAACTTGTTCCTGATTCATTGTTGGTTGACCTTATAAGGAAACGCCTTAAAGAGATTCAAATAGCTGGTGTGGGCTGGATACTCGACGGATTTCCGAGAAATATTGAGCAGGCACACTTTTTAGAAAATTTGCTAGAAGAGCTATCCATAAGCGGCGTCAAGGTAATTTACCTTAATGTCCCCGACGAAGAACTGACAAAACGACTTTTGGATAGAGGGCGTAAGGACGATAACGAGTCGACAGTTTCCAGGAGGCTTGAGGTATACCGAGAGCAAACATCCCCGTTAATTGATTTTTACCAGGATACTCACCGACTCTTAGAGGTTGATGGCAACACCACCCCGGAGTTAGTAACAGCAACAATCAAGTCTTTATTGGCAAAGCACACTTAACGTTTAAATCGCCTTTATATACTCAGTCAGGGAGGTATCTTTTGTCTAAGCAGGATTTAATAGAGATGGAGGGAACGGTTACCGAGTCTCTACCGAATGCTATGTTTCGGGTAGATTTGGACAACGGCTTTAATGTCCTAGCCCACATCTCCGGCAAGATTCGAAGAAACTACATTAAGATACTCCCCGGAGATCGAGTGAAGGTTGAGCTAACACCTTACGACCTAACAAAGGGGAGAATCACTTATCGCCTAAGAAAGAAGTAGTTCGTAACAAAGCTAAAATCATAGTGCATATTAAATTAATCAACGCTATAATTAGAAGATTGCAATTTAGAGCTCAAGGATGAAGGTCAGACCATCTGTCAAAAAAATGTGTGATAAGTGTCGAGTCATTAAGCGCCGGGGGCGTGTAATGGTGATTTGCACAAACCCTAAGCACAAGCAACGTCAGGGTTGATAAAAGGTTCAGTTTCATCAGTGTTTTGATCCCTAAGAATTAATTACTAGGACTTTAAGGAGATGCGTAGAAGTGGCTAGAATCGCTGGTATTGATTTGCCTCGAGATAAAAGGATAGAGGTTGCTCTTACCTATATATATGGAATTGGCTTGTCTCGTTCTCAGGAAATCTTGTCAGCGACGGGTGTTAGTCCTGATACCAGGGTTCGAGAGCTTGCAGACGAACAAGTAACAGCCCTGAGAACCCATATTCAGTCTACTTACCAGATTGAAGGTGATCTTCGCCGATGGGAGTCGATGAATGTTAAGCGTTTAGTGGACATTGGCTGCTATCGCGGTCGCCGTCATCGTGCCGGACTTCCTGTTCGAGGCCAAAGGACTCGCACTAACGCCAGAACTCGTCGCGGTCGACGACTGACCGTCGCAGGCAAGAAGAAAGCTCCTGGTAAGAAGTAGATCTAGCTATTTCTCTGAACAATTTCTTAGTTCATTAGTTTAGTTACTGTCGAAGTTTGTCTCTAAGTGTAGTTATCCTGAAATCATGGCTCGTCCAACCAAGAAAGGAAGTTCAAAGAAATCGAAACGCCACGTTCCTAGTGGTGTTGCTCATATCCAATCGACTTTCAATAACACGATTGTTACTATCTCGGATACTGGCGGAGACGTTGTTTCTTGGTCTTCGGCAGGAGCTAGCGGGTTTAAAGGGGCGAAAAAGGGGACTCCTTTTGCCGCTCAAACGGCAGCTGATAATGCGGCTCGCCGCGCAATAGAGCAGGGAATGCGCCAGGTTGAGGTGATGGTTAGTGGACCGGGTTCCGGTCGTGAAACTGCAATTAGGGCTCTTCAGGGCGCAGGTCTGGAGATTACGTTGATACGTGACGTAACACCAATTCCACACAATGGGTGTCGACCTCCTAAAAGAAGAAGAGTTTGAGCAGAACTTGTTTAGGTTTCTGAACGCACTTTTGTTTACAGACAGCAGATTATTTTTGGTCAGGTTCAAGCATGACCAGGTTTTGTTTTTGATTGACTTGAGGTGATTAATCGATGGCTCAATTCCAGATAGAATGTGTCGAATCCAAAAGCTTCAAAAATCAGTCTCAGTATAGCAAATTTCTACTTGAGCCACTTGAGAGGGGGCAAGGAATTACCGTAGGAAATGCACTTCGCCGAATTCTTTTGTCTAATCTCGAAGGTACTGCTGTCACAGCGCTTCGCATTGCTGGCGTAAATCATGAATTTGCGACTATCCCCGGGGTCAGAGAGGATGTCTTAGAGATTATTCTCAACATGAAAAACATTGTTCTGAGAAGCTTTGCCGCTCAGCCGCAGATTGGGCGTTTAGCTGTGTCAGGACCATGTACTGTTACTGCAGCAGATTTTGAGGTTCCCTCAGAGATCGAAATTGTCGATACGAGTCAATATGTTGCTACGCTGGCTGAAGGATCGAAGTTGGAAATGGAGTTTCGCATAGAGAAGGGCGTAGGTTATCGTGCTGCCAGCCGTTTCCGGGACGAAGCGATTTCTCTGGACTTCATGCAAATTGATGCGGTGTTCATGCCTGTAAGCAAAGTTAATTATTTTGTTGAAGATGTGAGGCTAGACGACTCTCGTCATATCGATAAACTCTACTTAGAGGTTTGGACCAATGGAAGCGTTAAGCCAGAGGAAGCACTTTCTCAAGCGTCGAACATCATAGTTGAACTGTTCAGCCCACTTAAGGATCTGACTCTAATTGACCAGCCGGAAGAGCATCCCACAGAAGAAGATCCGACCAGTCAAATTCCTATTGAAGAGCTGCAACTTTCGGTTCGCGCCTACAATTGCTTAAAGCGTGCACAGATTAATTCTGTTGCTGACTTGCTTGATTATTCACAAGAGGATTTACTTGAAATCAAGAATTTTGGTCAGAAATCGGCAGAGGAGGTAATTGAGGCTCTGCAGAAAAGATTAGGCATTACCCTGCCTCAGGAACGAACCGCTAAGGCTTAGGATCAAAGTTCCTCTATCATATTAGATAAGTACCAAGGAGACTGTTTTAGGATGCGACACAAGTGTAGAGTGCCTGAGTTAGGTCGCCCTGCGGATCAAAGAAAAGCTATGCTCCGCGCGTTAACGACCCAATTGATCAGAGAAGGGCAGGTAAAAACGACCCAAGCCAGGGCGAAGGCCTTACGTCGTCAGGTTGATAAAGCTATTACACTCGCCAAAGACGGGAGCTTATCTGCACGCCGCAAAGCAATGTCATACCTTTATGACAAGAATCTTGTTCATGCGTTATTTGCTGATGCTAAAACGCGTTATGGAGATCGAAAAGGAGGTTACACTCGAGTTGTGCGAACTGTTCGCCGACGTGGAGACAATGCAGAAATGGCGATCATTGAGCTTGTTTAGAGCATTTTTTCTAAAGGCCTTTTCTAATTTGATCAGCTTCAGCCATCGTGTCTGATGATTTCATTCAAAAACGAATTGCGCGCTCGTCTTCTACTGGAAAGAAAAGGATTGCGCTTGTAGTTCAATATCTAGGCACTGACTTTAGTGGATGGCAATGGCAACCGAATAATCGAACTGTCCAAGCTGAGCTTGAAAGCGCGATTCGATCGGTAACTGGTTGTTCTGTTCGCGTACATGGAGCGGGTCGAACTGATGCGGGTGTCCATGCCTCAGCTCAGGTTGCTCACTTTGATGTAATGGGTCCAATACCCCCAAATCGATGGGCCTCGATTCTTAACGCACGTTTACCGGCTGATATCTGTGTTTTAGTATCTTCGGACGTCAAACTTTCCTGGCATGCTCAGTATTCGGCAATGTACCGCCGATACCGCTACACAATTTATACTGAGAGGCAGCCGAATTTATTTCTCCGAGCTCTAACTTGGCATTATTATCAGCCTCGGCTCGATGTCTTTGCAATGGAGAAAGCATTGAGGACGCTTCTGGGAAAAAACGATCTTTCTGCTTTTCGCAAAGCCGGGTCTCGGCGAAAGCATTCATTTGTCGAGGTTCAATCTGTCTCATGTGCCCGCCAGAACTCATTGATTGAAATTGAAATTCAGGCAGATGGATTTTTGTATGGCATGGTGCGACTGCTAGTTGGCTCACTTGTTCAGATTGGAATTGGGAAACAATCAGTCGCTGAGTTTGAAGATATGTGGCGTTCTCGAAACCGCACTCGGGTTAAGTATTCTGCCCCGGCGAAGGGGCTTTGTTTTCTGCGGGCCGGTTATGCAGATATTCCTTTTGCAGAAGGCATTTGGTCTCAGGCACTTCCGAGTTTCAGAGTGGGGTAAACCCTGCTATAATATTAGACTTTGAGCATAAATTCAGATTGCTTCGAGTCTGTACAGCATAGGTCTCGAGTAATTCATCGTTAGTTGTCATGGAAAAAACTGTTCTACCAAAATTGACCATCGCTGACAAACGCTGGTATGTCGTGGATGCGAAAGGTCAGCGTTTAGGGCGTTTAGCTACGGTCATTGCTTCGATTTTGCGTGGCAAAAATAAGCCCGAATATACGCCTCATCTGGATACAGGTGATTTTGTCATTGTGATCAATGCGGATAAGGTGGTTGTAACGGGAAATAAAAGTACCCAGAAGCTTTATCGTCGTCACTCAGGACGCCCGGGTGGCATGAAAACAGAAACATTTGAACAGTTGCAGGCCCGAATTCCCGAACGGATTGTTGAAAAAGCAGTTAAGGGCATGTTGCCAAAGAATATTCTGGGGCGAAGCTTATTCACTAAGTTAAAAGTATATGCGGGTAGTGATCACCCCCACCAGGCTCAACAGCCTGAAATGTTAGATATCAACACTCTGCCGGTAGGAGGCTAAGAAGCTGTGCAATCTGGTTCACAAGATCGCCCTGTTTATTGGGGTACAGGACGTCGTAAATCATCCGTCGCTCGCGTTCGTTTAGTTCCAGGGACAGGTCAGGTGACTGTCAATGGTCGGGAAGGAAATGATTATTTTCAGAAAATTCCTAATTATTTGCGAGTCCTCAAAGCTCCCCTGGAAACGCTAGGCCTTGAAGCAGACTACGATATTTTAGTGAACGCCCACGGAGGTGGCTTAACAGGTCAATCCGACGCAGTCCGCTTGGGTGTTGCAAGAGCGTTATGTGAATTGTCCCCAGAGAATCGTCAGCCACTCAAAACGGAGGGCTACCTGACTCGTGACCCCCGTGCAAAAGAACGAAAGAAGTATGGTCTGAAAAAGGCGCGTAAGGCTTCTCAGTTCTCTAAACGTTAGAGTTTCATCCTGGAACAACAAGGTTTGTTCTGTGGTTGGTTTCTTTTTTATTCACTCTTTTTTTCATACTGCTGTTGTCATGCCAAAGCCTGGAATTCACCCTGAATGGTATCCGGAAGCCAAAGTTATTTGTAATGGGGAAGTGGTCATGACCACTGGCTCCACGCAGCCTGAAATTCAGGTCGAAGTTTGGTCTGGGAATCATCCTTTTTACACAGGAACTCAAAAAATCATTGATACCGAAGGGCGGGTAGATCGTTTCTTACGTAAATATGGAATGCTGGATGAGGATGCTGAAAGCAGCAATGCTTAGTGCATTGTATTTGTAGCTCACGACACGCAATTCCTTTCCTTATTCCCTGCCCGTTTATAGCAGTCTCAATATTTAGTAAAAATTGAGACTCATAATCTTTCGTTTCTAGATAATCTGGTTATGGCAGAATCCTATTTGCTGGATAAGCTGAACTCGGTTGAGCAAACGTTTAATGAGCTAACCCGCCGATTAGCAGATCCTGATATTGCCACGAATCCAGATG
>JBCDHF010000103.1:0-12448 GCA_038750375.1 Cyanobacteria bacterium P01_H01_bin.15 | reverse complement strand
GCATACTTGAATCAGACGCTTATTTAGCTCCATTTCTTGAGTTTTCCAAACAAATTTCAATCCAGTTGGTGAATCAAAATTCATCAGCGAACCCACTTCGATAGCTCCTGTTACATGCCCATAGTGCCAGTGATTCATCCCTTCAATGGTTGTCAGAGCCGGAAAGATCTGGCTACGGGGTGCATTAATTAAGATGGCATGATACAGAGTAATACTCATAGCTAAGTTCCTCAGTAATGATGGGCTAATTGGCTAAACGGTAGTTCATGTAATAATTACGGGTACTGTAGGTGCTTTCCAACTCTTTCGCTTGCGTAGGAATAAAACTGACATCGATCATATGAATGGGTTTTATCTATGCCGCTAGTGGTCAACCACGGTGAATTTTATGGCTAGACAGATTCCTTTAAGACTATTCTCCGGAGAAATCAGCCAAAAAATTAAACTGTCAAAATTAGCAAGGTTGTCTACTCGCTTGCGATTTATCTATCTCTTTGTAAGTCGTAGATGACTTTCTCGACATACCATTGCTCTTTTTTGCCGGGGTGCTTGCGATGTTCTAAGTTGAGCAGGCGATCTGCTGCGCCTCGATCGTCATGCAACATCACCATTAGTTCATGTTGTAGCTGGTGTTCTTTTGAACCTTGAGTAAGGATGCTCAAAATATTTTGAAAAATCATGGCTTTAGCTTCCTTATTAGTTGCTTGGAAACAGTTAAAGGAACGGGCACTGAGTCATTGCTCTATTTCTTTTGACCTCCATACCTAAAAGAGTAGGAAGATATGGTGACAAACTCGAGGCATTGTGTTCAAAGTATTTGTTTGGATCAAGAGCCAATGCTGCTGAGGGTTTTATCTGCGAGGGTTTCTGATACCATTTTGAACTTACCTTGTGAATAGAGATCACTATTTGGCAGTGATTTCGAGTCGTTCATCTGTCACATTGCTTAATCAATTTGTGTGAGTTTCGAGCGGGCAAAGTCGTACGAGGAATGGCATTTTCAGCGATCGATGTCACTCCTATCGACAAAAAAAACTCGGGCGTTACACCCGAGCCTTTTGTACTATCAGCGAGCACGGCAGGATTCGAACCTGCGACCCTCAGAACCGGAATCTGATGCTCTATCCACTGAGCTACGCACCCTTATTTAGGATCAATAGCATAGCATCGACAGCTAGAAACTGGGTGGTTTTGTCAAGAGCCAAATAGCTTCCGCTCCTACTGCAAAATCTCCTCTAACTGATGCTGCTGCCAGAGGTCCTGATAGCAACCCGGGCGTGCAATCAGCTCCTCATGTGTTCCTTGCTGAACAACCCGACCTTTATCCATCACCAAAATCCGATCTGCAAGCGCCGCCGCCGACAGCTGGTGAGTAATGAATAAAGTAGTTCGCTGCTGACGACCCTGGGACAAACTCTCAAGAATCTCAGTCGCCGTCTGATTGTCTACACTCGACAACGCATCATCCAAAATCAAGGTCGGTGATTCAATCAACAAAGCCCGAGCCAACGCCGAACGCTGCCGCTGTCCCCCCGATAACGTAATACCTCGCTCCCCAACCAGGGTCTGATACTGCTTCGGAAAATTGAGAATTTCCGGGTGAATTTGCGCGTCTTTGGCTGCCCCAACCGTCAAATCATGCTCAGCTCTCGGCTCCCCAAAGCGGATATTGTCCTCAATCGTGTCGCTAAACAAAAAACTCTCCTGCGGCACATACGCGATCGCACGGCGTAGATCTTGCAGCGTTAATTGAGTAATATCCTGATCGTCCAGAAATATATGCTCAGACTCAACATCTAACAAACGAGTTAACGCATTCGCTAACGTCGATTTGCCGCAGCCCATGGGACCAACAATCGCCACTGTCGCACCGGATGGAATCTCAAAATTCACCTGATCTAACGCCGGTTTTTTTGTATCCGCATAGGTGTAACTGAGGTCTTTAACCGTAAGTGTCCCGCAGCGATTGGTTAAAGATTTCGGATCGGACGGATCTTTAATTTTGGGCTCTACCCGCAAGATGCTCTCGACCCGATCCAAACTCACCTCGCCCCGCTGATACGCAGTAATCGTAAAACCCAGTAACGCTGTTGGAAACACCAATCGCTCCACCAGCAGCAACAAAGTAACAAAATCCCCGACAGTAATACGACTTCCTGCGATCGCGTCTGAGCCCTGCCAGAGTAAAACCAGCAAACTGACGTAGGATAATCCTTCAATCAGCGGAAACAAAAAATTACGCGTTCTGGCCAACTTGAGGTTCGCGAACAGCAGCCGACGATTGCTGTGCTCAAAGGCCGCCTGTTCGTTATTTTCCTGAGCGTAAATCTTAATCAGCGACATGCCAGAAACATCTTCTTGCACCAACTGGCTCAAATCAGATAATCGCTCTTGAACCTGTAACTGCTGCTCTTGCAACCGACCGCTGAATAGCTGAACCATGCCGAGCATAAACGGATAGACTGCCACCGCAAAAATAGTGAGAGGCCCATCAATGCCAATCATGATCGGCAAGGACAACCCATAGGCAAAAATTGTATTAACAAGGCTCAGCAGCGCAAAACCCACCAAACGCCGGACATTGTCAATATCGTTAGTCGAGCGACTAATCAGATCTCCGGAGGATTGAGACGCAAAATAACTCGGCTCCAAACGAAGCAGATGCTGAAACAATTGCTGCTTGAGATCAAACTCAATGCTACGACCTACGCCAAAGATGGCTAATCGGGAAAACATGCGGACAGCCCAGACCCCACTTGCCAGGACGGAAATAATTAAGACCGTCGTCCAGAGGGTTTGGTACGTATAGTCACTGCGTAAATTATCAATGCTCTCACCAATGAGCCGCGGTAAATAAACCCCCAACGCATTACTCAAAAATAGAGCAATAATTCCGCCAGCGACTGGTCGCCAGTAGGGTCGCAAGTAACCGCCAATTTGCTGAAATCGTTTAAAAGTAGCCATTAATAAACCTTAACAGCTCCGTTCACGAGACGTTATTCGCAACGACACCCTCCCCCAAACCACGTCAATCATCATTCAGTTCGATTGGTAGAGCTCCAGAGGAACAATAATCAGCAGAAGCGGAAAGACATTTGATATATGCTCAAAGTCTTGATCATCAAAATCGATTGTTCACCTCACTATGCGTTTATCCATTGCCTCAATTTTGCTAACGTCTGTTCTTGTTAGCACTGGCTGGCTTGCGAGACCCCTCCTAAGTCTGGCCAATCAGCAAACACTCTTAACGCCGCTGGAAATTGAGGAACAATTAACGGAACTGCCCAAATGGGACTATCAAAATACTGAGCTAACCCGAACGTTCCAATTCGCAAACTTTATAGAATCCATTGCGTTTGTCGAACAGTTAGTCTTACCAGCCGAAGAGCTCGGGCACCACCCTGATATTGATATTCGCTACAACCAAGTCACGATAAGGCTCACCACCCATGACATCGGCGGCATTGGCCCCCTAGATCTTTCGTTGGCCAAAACAATCAACGAAATTTATGGCGAACAAGCCAACACAACCGACTAAAGCTTGCTCAAAAATTAGGCAGATCCCCAAGAAGATAAGATCTGCCCTTGAACTTATAAAAGGGTCACTAAGACCACTGAGTCAACGCCTGGTGAGCGGCTTGAGTAACAGTTGAACTAGGATCGCCCGTGGCCGCTTCTAGCAGCGGTCACACATCATCCAAACGGATTTTGCCTAAACTTTGTATCGCCGCCTGACGCACAGAAGGTGAGCCATCTTTGGCCAACTGGCTCAAAGTAGGAAGAGCCTGACGTAGGGGTTCTGCCCCGACCCGTTCCGCAATCTCGCCTAAAGCAGAGGCTGCAAGACGCCGCGTTGACTCATCGGGATTATTGCCATATTCGAGCAAAGCCGGAATAGCTTCAACCTGTTCGGCAGGTCCCAGAGCCAAAATTTCTTGCTTTAAGATTTCCGCCTCAGACAAACCGTCGGCAGCCAATTCATTCAGAATTTCTGTGTTAGAGGGCTCTTCGAAACCAGACCCGCCAGCAGCCCCATGTGCCTGGAGGGTCATTTTAAAAATATCCGTATCGCCGGGAGTGTCCGTGTCGTCGTCGGCCAGATCGAAGAGAGCATCGATATCGACGTCATCATCTTCAGAGTCCGAGTCTCCGCTCAAAAACTCAGACAGTCCAGCAATTTGGTCATCCAGAGATTGAACCGTTTCCGGCTCAGCAGTCAAAGAAGACTCGTCATCCTCGAGTAAATTAGAAAGCTCTGCAAACTCTGAATCTACATCGGCCTCAGTGGTTCTGGGCTTCAGCTCATCAAGTAAACCAGCAGAACCCGCAACGGCCGAAGCTGTAGCCGCGGTTGCTTGCGCGCTTAACTGCTGAATTTGAGTATTTAATTGCTCCATTTGCTGATCGTATTCCTGGCGAACTGAGGCGAGCGCCTCATCTTTCGCGGCCGTTTGCGATCGCAAGTCTTCTTGAAGCGCTTGCACCTGCGCTTCATGGCTTTGAGTTAATGCTTCGATATCAGGAGCCGCGGCAAGAGAAGCCTCCAGCTCTTGTTTTTGCGTCTCCAGCGCTTGAATTCGTTCCTGATAGCCTCGCTCGAGCTGACCAATATCGGGAGCTTGGGACAACTGAGTCTGTAACGTTTGATTTTGTCCCTCCAATTCTTGGATCCGACCTTGGAAAGACGCTTCCAGCTCACCGACATTAGGCGTCGCCTCTAAACGGCTCTGGGCGTCACGAAGTTGAGTCTCTAAGTTTTCAATCTGAGCTCTAAACTGATTTTCTTGGTTTTCGAGTTCTTGAATCCGCTGCTGAGACGCCTCTAGAACCGTTCCGTCAGGTTTTTCCGCGAGTTCAGCATCTTTAGCCTCTAGCTGGGACGTTAGCTCAGCGACTTGACTTTCTAAGGTCTGAAGCTGGTTCTGTACGTCCGTGTCTACGGACGCGTTATCACTGGACCCGCTGAGAGAAGTATTGAGAGTCTCTAGCTCTTGAATCCGAGCTTGATATCCACTCTCCAACGCAGCAATATCTTGAGCAATTTTCTCTGGGTCAGGCGCAGCGGCTAAGGTTTGCCGTAGGTCGGCATTTTGGGTTTCCAGCACTGCGATTTGCTCCTGCAAGGACGCCGCGAGTCCCTCAGAATCAGTAGCAGGTGACTCCTGCTCGCTTCTGGCTTCACGAAGCTGCGCTTCTAAATTTTGAATCTCGGTTTTGTACTGCTCGCCTAATTCCTGACTCCGCTCAGTAATGCGTTCTTCTGCTTGGAGTCGATACTGCTCTTGCAGTGAGGTGATCATCTCCTGCTTACGACTTTCAAAATCTTGCTCTTGACCGGCTAACCGACTGCGCAGTTGTTCCACTTCGCCGCTGCTAGCACTTCCGCCTTTCATCACGAAAAACAATATGCCCGCGCCAATAATTAGACCCAGTCCAAAACCTGCTATCCCCAGACCCATGAAAGCCTCCAGTATTATTTTGTAATCTAGTCTCACCGCTTTCGTTCTAGTCTGCCCAAGAAGAGCTTTGGAGAATGCGATTAATCTAGGTTTTTATAAAAAAAATGATTGAATTATCACTGCAAAATTAACAGCAAAATCTCACAAATGACAAGAATATAAGCCGAGAAGCATCATTCACGTTAATAATTAGCTCTAATTTGGCTCTTGAGCCAGGGCTGCGTAGGTACTTTCGACACAATACCAATTCAAAAAAATGCGGGCTACTTCGAGTGCGAGTCCCGCCTGCTCTCGCTTGATTAGCCAGGTTAAAAAAGGCGCAGCGGTCCGTTCATTAAATAAACCATTGAGTGTCAGGATTCGCCATAGCAGTCGGTGCCCCCAGGTCAGTTGTGTCATGAGCCGGACCCGCCAAGTAGGATGTTTGCGATAAAAAATTACCGCCATTTTGCCGCGTTCCCGCTCTTTCGCAATCAGGCTTGGTAGCTGGGCAAGCTGAAAGGGCGGATGCCAGTGGTAGCCAACAGCAGCAGGACATTTGAGCAATTTGAGTCCTAAATTATGCAGCCGAACACCCAGTTCAAGGTCTTCCCAACCATAGAGGGAAAATTGAGTGTCAAACAAACCCGCTTTGAGCAACCACTGTTTTGCGATCGCAACATTGCCTGTAGCGAAATAAGCCGCAGAAAAATCGGTGAGCTTGTAGGATTCAGCGGCCGGATTATCAAAATTTGCGGTATTGATCACTCGACCGTAGGTAAAAACCTTAGGTCCATGATCTTGAATACCTTGAGCCAATGCCTGAGCGTGACTCGCGAGAAAAGTCGAGGTGACCACCAGGTCGCTATCGATAAATATAATGGTGTCGCCCTGTGCTTCTAGGACACCCACATTGCGAGCCGCCGCTGGACCTTGATGGGGCTGTTCAAACACCCGCAATCGAGGGAACTGAGTCTGCAGGCTCGCCAACCAAGGGATAGTCTCGTCTGTGGAGCCATCATCGACAACGATCACTTCATAATCGCTTAGCGGTAGCGACGCATCCCAGCTTTGCTCTCTCAGGGCAAGTAAGCATTTTTCGAGGATAGGACGGCGATTATAGGTCGGAATAACAACGCTAATAAACACAACAAGCTAGGACGCACAGGAATGAGGCTACGCTAACGAATTTTATCGAGTAGCTGATGAATCATCGCGACATCAGCATTCTGCGGGCAATTTTGCACATAAAACTCTAAGTCAGGGATTGCCTGCCTTGTTTGTTCTAGCTGATAGCAAATCAATCCCCGGTCCCGGCGAAATTGAGGGTTGTCGGGCACCAGTAGCAGACAAAACTCCAAATTTTGCTTCATTTTTTGCCATTTTCCTTGCTGTAAAAAGATCGCGCGTAAATTATTAAGCATCCGAAGCAAGATATCCGGAGCAGAAATGGGCGCCAACCAATCAGGGTCAAAGTCCACTGATTCGCCATAGATACCGTTAATGAGCTGAGCACAGTCTTCCGGAAACAGAACGGCGCCCTCATGAAACACATCTACATAAATCCCCGCCTCGGGAAAATTCGGTTTCAGCAAAAAATGTCCCGGCATACCTACGCCAATCATCGGGAAATCCAGGCGGTTAGACACTTCCCGATAGAGAATTGCCAAACTAATCGGAATACCCGTTCGTCGCTCAATCACTTCATTGAGGTAGCTATTTCGCGGATCGTAATAGTTTTCTTGATTACCGGTAAAGTCGAGCCCCTTAAAAAAGAATCGATTGAGTCCCTGAATGATTTTGAGCGGATAGGCGGCCTCTGGCAAATAGGACTGAGCCTCCAGAGCCATGCGATCGACAACATCAAAATAGGCTTGTGGCTCCAGATTCGGGTATTCGGACTTGGCGATCCAGAGAGCGGCTTCGAGCAGATTGATATCGGCTGCAGGCTTCGCGATCGCAGCGGCAAAACCTTGCTCCCAAGGAGATGGGGTCATAGCAACCAGATTAAGAGATCTTTGTTTGAATTTATTTGTTAGTTTGTATCATTTTTGAACGCATTGCCGAGAGCCGCAGACTTGCGAGATAGAATGACAACCGCTGAATCCCTCATAGGATAAAAGGTCTATGAAAACGAGAGCAGCCGTTGCCCATGGCGCAGGTCAACCCTTGACGATTGAAACGGTTCAACTTGACGGGCCCAAAGCCGGAGAAGTATTAGTCGAAATTAAGGCCACAGGCGTCTGCCATACCGATGCTTATACCCTTTCAGGCATGGATCCCGAAGGTCTCTTTCCGACAATCTTGGGACACGAAGGCGCGGGCATTGTTCGGGAAGTTGGAGCTGGCGTAACCAGCGTAGAGCCTGGAGACCATGTCATTCCCCTCTACACGCCAGAATGTCGCCAGTGCAAATTTTGTTTGAGCCGGAAAACCAACCTGTGCCAATCGATTCGTGCGACCCAGGGTCAAGGGTTAATGCCCGATCACACCAGTCGTTTCTCCTTAGAAGGCGAGCCCCTCTATCACTACATGGGTACCTCGACCTTTGCCAACCATACGGTGTTGCCGGAAATTTCTGTCGCAAAAATCCGTAAGGATGCACCGTTTGAGCAAGCCTGCCTAATTGGCTGTGGCGTAACCACCGGAATCGGCGCCGTTTTATTCACCGCCCAGGTGGAAGCCGGTAGCAATGTGGTGGTCTTTGGGTTAGGAGGGGTCGGTCTCAGCGTAATTCAAGGCGCAAAACTCGTAGGAGCCGACAAAATCATTGGCGTTGATCTCAATCCAGCGAAGCAGCCATTAGCAGAAAAATTCGGCATGACTCATTTTGTTAATCCCCAGACCCTAGACGGGGATCTGGTTGCCCATTTGGTGGAATTGACTGACGGGGGAGCCGACTATAGTTTTGAATGCATTGGCAATATAAACGTGATGCGTCAGGCCCTCGAATGCTGTCATAAGGGATGGGGAGTCTCAACTATCATCGGTGTCGCAGGCGCTGGGCAGGAGATACAAACTCGCCCATTTCAATTAGTAACCGGCCGAGTCTGGCAAGGATCTGCATTCGGAGGAGCCAGAGGTCGAACCGATGTCCCTAAGATTGTGGATTGGTATATGGATGGCAAAATCGACGTCAATAGTCTCATCACCCACCAACTCCCTTTGGAACAAATCAACGAAGCTTTCTCCTTGATGCATCAAGGAGAATCAATCCGCACGGTGATTAGATTTGATAGCTAACCGCCCTCGGAATAGCAGCGAGCCAAACCTAACGAAGCAACACCGCAACAACTAACTCTATTGCTAAGAGATCAAGATTAGATTGACGTTGCTTGATACAGATTTTTCGGCGTTGAGAAGATTTCACGACAAACCTATGTAGGATGGGTAGCATACGCTTGGTCAAGTAGCTGAAGCAATGTTGAGCATTGCGAATACTGCCTATGGACCGCAACCTAAAAGCCCGTTTTACGGCACTGCTGGAAACAGAAACCGGTATTGCCATCCGCGGAAACGACTGGCCCAATTTTCGGCGCAAACTGGAATTGCGGGCCAAGGCTGCCGGCTTCGAGCAACTCCTCGATTATTACCAGCTTTTATCCAGCTCAGAGTCGTCAATCGCCAAAAAGCGTCAAGCAGAATGGCAGCATTTAATTACTGACGTCACCATTGGCGAAACCTTTTTCTTCCGTGATCGCGGACAGTTTGATCTTCTACAAAATACTCTCCTCCCCCAATTAATCGACGTTCGACGGAAAGAGCAGCTAGAGCGCAGCAAACTTAGGCCGACCCTCAAAGTTTGGAGTGCGGGCTGCGCGAGCGGGGAAGAGCTCTATTCCATTGCGATTCTTCTGGCTGAGATGCTACCAGACCTTGCCAATTGGCAACTTGTTCTGATCGGCACTGACATTTCCACCCGTTCGCTATCTCAAGCTAAAAAAGCACGCTTTACAGACTGGTCATTCCGGCAGATCAGCCCCACCCTCAAGGAGCGCTACTTCCGCCCAAAACAAGACGGCTGGGAACTCGTTCCCCACATTCACCGCCTCGTGACCTTTGAGCACAGCAATTTATTAACCAGTCAATACCCGAATCAAGCTCTATGTGACGTTGATCTGATAATTTGCCGTAACGTTTTCATCTATTTTCGTCACGCAGCCATTGCCCAAATCTTGAATAAATTTAAACAGACTTTAAAAATGGGCGGCTATCTGGTCTCTGGGCATACCGAATTACAAATGCAGAATTTAAAAGGCTTGGCCATCGAAAATCATGCGGGTTCAATTGTTTATCGCCACCAAGAGATTGGTCTCAACTTGAGGTTAAAGCCTCCTTCGACTCAACTCCCCAAGACATCATCAACGCACATTGTGTCTCTAGCGGGGCCCTCGGCAGCACTCACCCCTCCCCAAATTACGATCAAATCCATTAACATCCCGCCCAAAAAAACATCTTCAACGACAGCGCACTCCACCCGCCTGAACACTAGCGACATCAAATCCTCAGATTTTCAAACTGTCGTCGATTTAATTGAAAATGGACATTATGATCTAGCCTTAGCTACTCTGCAAAGCTACGCGCAAAAAAATCCCGACCACTATGAAGTTCACTACCTGACCGCCAAAATCCAAGCTAATCGAGGGAATACCCAAGTTGCTGTCTACCACCTCCGGCAGGCGCAAAATATCGATATTGAGAACCCGAAAGCATATTTTCTGCTGGCCCAGATTGCGGAAGATATGCAAGACCTGAGTGCGGCTAAAACCCATCTTCGTCAGGTAATATATTTTCAGCCCCAATATGCGATTGCATATTGGAGGCTAGGACTTATTTTCGAACAAGAGAACAACCCTGATAAAGCGAAAAAAGCCTTACAGGAAGCGCTGGACAACTTAGTCCACCTTCCTGCCAATCGTCCGGTTTCCGACTTATATCCCTACGACCCACCTCAATTACAAAGGCTCATCGCGAAAAAATTAAGCAGATAAATCTATAAACTTTCCTTATTGCTCATACCCTACTACTAAATATATATCTATAAGATAGAGCAGTTAGACAAGTCTCATTCTCACAAAGGAAGACCTGCCATTGAAGGAAAACATTCAACATCTATTGCTTATTGCAGACCTTTCAGTATCAAGGGACACACAATTTATAACAAACGTATTTTTACGATAGTATGCAGCTAGAACACTGTCCCAATAGCATAAAAAATGGTAGTTTACACGGTGAGCTAAAACTAAAACGGTGAGTTAGAACTTAGTCGATAGGTTAAAACTCAAATCGTGTTCAGTGCTCATCAAGGTTAGGAGTATGCCTCCCTCTTGATAAAATCGTTTTAGATCCAACCTAAAAGTTCAGATTTACTGTGGCACGAATGGAGCGTAAAGCAAGTTTCATGCAAGAAATAGCTACGGGTCTTCCAGCGTCCACACGATATGCCGCCAGTGGATTGCTGGAATTGCTGAGTGACGTACATCAGCGCTCTATATCTGGAACGTTATTAATCGATGCAACGACTCCGGTTGGCGTCATTCAAAGAGCCTGCGTATTCAAGGCGGGTCGTTTAACCTATGCCGGTATTTCAGTGCCAGAGCCTCAAGAATTTGTGGATGAACTGGCTCGCTACTGCCAGGTTCGCTCCATAGACGTGGTGCGCAAGTTTGCTACAACAAAAGGTTCCGTCAGAGCTCTTTTAGAGACCTTGGTCCAAGTGAAGATGCTGACTTGGGAAGATCTTGAAAAGGCGATGAGTCGGCGAATTGTCCAAGTACTGGAGACGTTATGGACTTCCCCTGGACGCGTAGAATTCTCCCCACAAGTTGACATTGACATCGCTTATGGTGCGGCAGCAGAAGGGCTATCGACTCAATATTTGATTCAGCAAGTTGAACAACGTCGTCAAACATGGGCGACGGTGCGAGAACAAATTTCCTCAATTCAAGCCATTCCACAGCTGACCGTTGGTGCCCTAGATAGCATACAAGAGCCAAAATCAAAACAACACTTGCAAAAGTGGGTCAATGGCCAACGGTCTTTAAGTGAAATTGCGGCTCTCTTACGTCGCGATCCATTAGATGTTGCAAAAGTATACTGCCACTTTCTCCGTCGGGGCTGGGTACACTTTGGTCAGAGGATTGATGAATCCTCTGCTTTATCAAGTAGCGGGACCCCCATCAGAGCCTCCGCCACCAACGTATCAAGCAATGAGTTAGTAACGATCCTCAGCGTTGACGATAGTCCAATCGCTCAAGCCCTAATCAAAAGGACCTTGGGGGATCGATTTAATTTGTTGCAAAGCAATGATGCACTTGATGCCCTTGCAAAGCTAAATCAGAATAACGTGTCATTGCTTTTACTAGATCTCACCATGCCCGATATCGACGGTCTTCAATTTTGTCGTACAATCCGCAAAATTGAAAAATTCAAAGAAATCCCCATTGTCATGTTAACTGCCCGAGATGGCTTGATCGACAAAGTTAGAGGTCGCTTGGCTGGGACAAATCACTATTTAACAAAGCCGGTGGAACCTGAAGCCCTACTGCATGTCATTGGTCAATACCTGGTTGCAGATGATTAATACTATTTTGCCAATATGGACAATTCTCCCTATCTTGTTTTTGAGCTTGAAGAGCTGAATTATGCCGTAGAGGCAACATTAGTTCAGGAAATTTTTCCCCTACCAGCCCTTATGCCCATCGCCGATGCCCCCCGTGATGTGGTTGGAATACTCAACTATCGAGGAAAAGTCCTGCCAGTGATTCACTTGGCTAAGCGCCTGGGTCAAGGCAATCCAACCTGCAAATTGCAAGACAACGTCATTGTCATAAACGGCCTTGATTGCCAGATTGGATTGGTTGTCGAAACCGTTAAAGACGTTCGCATTATTCCCGAATCAAATTTTGAACCTGGACCAAACTACGGGCGGATTAACGAGATAAATACCGCCTTTATCTCCCGCATCGCTAAGTTAGAAGATCAGGTACTGGCTGTTGTCTTAAACGTAG
>JBCDHF010000102.1:0-12457 GCA_038750375.1 Cyanobacteria bacterium P01_H01_bin.15 | reverse complement strand
TTGTCCTTCTGTGGCTACATACACCACCGCATCGTTGAAGTCTTGGTCGCCGCCTCCGGTCAAATCTTCCCAATTCAGACGCAGGATGCCATCATCAAAGGGCGCTTCCCTGGCGTGGTCAAACCCGTCGTCATTGGCACTCACGAGGGAGAAGTAGACGTTGCTATTTCCGTTGAGGGCACTGCTACGACTGCCGTCCTGCACTAGGTACAGTCCGAATATTTCTCCGTCGTTTAGAGTGACTTTTTCCCAGCCACCGCCTCTTTCTTCGGGACTAAACAGCGTTGTTTGGCTGGCTGAATTAAGGACCGCTTCTACGTAACCAGCCGTGCCGGGCGCGATTCCGTCTACTTGCCCGGTTTCATCTTCTAGCTTGAAGACCCCAATTTCGTTGCGGAAGTTGGCACTCCGTCCTGACAGGATGAACGTCAGCTCTTGAGTTCCTCCCTCCGCTCTGAAGGCTCCCTCTAATCCGGGCACGGTTTGAAAGGGGGCGCCCGTCATCCGCTCTACGGTGATTTCTCGATTTTCTATCATCAGAGTGGCGGAATCGTCTTCTCCCTCGATTGCTGCCTTCTCTTGTTTGCTTAGAGTCTTTCCTTGTACTGCTGCTAAGAATTGCGCCCCTTCATCCCCTTTCGTATCGATGGGGTTGAGTTGTTTGTCTAGATAATGTCCTAGTTCTTCGATGACGGCTGCAGCGATATCTGTTGGGGTTGCCTTTGAAACTGCCCAACTTTTATCTACATAAATTGTGTTGTTATCGCCAAAGGCTGCGTTGGCTCCAATTTCTGCGAGGGAGATGAGTTCGAGTTGGGGAACCTTAATTCCGGTCAAAGTGTCGATGAGGGCGTCGTACCCAGCGCTATTGCTCCAGTCGTCTCCCAAGGCTTGGCGGGTTCCTGCTAACCAGTCTTGTGTTACAAATTCTTCCAGCCAGGTTTTGGCCAGGGATATTCCTTTCTCAACGACTTCAACCTCCGAAGGGATTAACCCTGAGGCATCAGAGGACTGGCTCGTTAGACTCAAAAAGTTCGATACGTCGTCTGTCGGGTTTCCTGCCTTAGGAAATAAGCCATTCAGCTCTTGTCCTGGATTAATTGAGACTTCTGTAGCCTTATCGAAGTAACCCACGCCTGCTCCCCCTGACAATCCTGGAAGTATTCACTTAGTGGATTCTACTGGGTGAACTAGTTACAAGGCTATTGATTTTGCACTTCATCCGAAAATGTTTAAGTCTCGTAACCCTTTTTAATTGAAGAAGTAACAAAAGTATTAGAAAATTTTTGAACTGAGATGTCAGTATGCTGCCCTTAAACAAGAAGTAACACCAATACTCCTTGTCGATGATGCATTCAGCGAAATATCCGTGGTTCTACGAGTCGCTTCTCGAGCAAATCTATGTGGCGCTAATGCTTGTAGGAGTCTTCTGGATTCCGCTTTTTAAGCTTTACCGCAATCAACTCTATTCACAATAGTAATGGTCCTTACCTGACAATCCAGAAGTAGAGAAAGCGACCAACGAGCTGTTCCCCGAATTTTTAGGGTGTACTCTTATTCAACACATTTTACTATATTAGCCCCATTGGACAACGACTAACAACACGTTCAAATCAATGTCGTGTCTACTTTAAAGGCAAGACATGCCTGAACCTGCACCCAACAAAGTAAACGAGAATGGTGACAAGTTCAGACTATCAAGAATTATATACGCCCGAACTTAGACTTTTATTCACAGAAGAATCAATCACGTATCTCTTCCATCAACAATCATCTATTTAACAGTACCCAACTCCTCAATCATGTCAGGAGTATGCAGGACAACATTGGCGGTTGAGGCAGCATTATTCAACACTTTGAAGTAGGCGAGTTTTTGATTGACGACTTGCAACTCAGCCTTAAGTTTGGATAGTTCCGCACTATCTTCACAACGATCAAGTTTGCCGATGAGGTGACCGTGTACCACGTTGTAATAAGATTGCATGTCACGAGAGAACGAGTGCAACTCCGTTGCTGCATCAATGGGCGACACATCCAGACCAAAAAGGGGCTTCTTAATTTCCATACTTTGGGGTTAACTCCAGAACAAATCCAGCTTTTGTAAAATTAGCCAAAATGGCATGTCAATCTCTTCCTCACGGTTAAAACCGACATTGCTTCAGGCTACCTCACCTAACAGCTTTAAGCGAGCACGGTTAATCAAAACGATAGGCCGATCGCCTGGTGTAACCGTCCCGCACTAGCACTCAGTCAAGAGCCAAAAATTTAACGACAGGTACAAGATTTATTCTTTCTTTAAATTTTTGTTAGGTGTCCTTCGGCATATTGAAAGCGTTAGACGGGTTTTCCTGCCCACAGCGCCTTCGCTTTCGAGCATTTTCGCTTCCTACACAAGACATTACAAGACGGACTATGAGCTTCTTCCAACATCGCACTAAAATCGTCGCCACGATCGGTCCGGCTAGCGATTCTCCAGAAACCATCAAGCAGATGATGCATGCCGGGATGAGTGTCGCCCGTCTCAATTTTTCTCACGGTAAGTACGCCGATCATGCTCAGCATATCCAGCAACTGCGAGAAATTTCTGCAGCATTGGAACTGCCCTTAACCCTATTACAGGATTTACAAGGTCCCAAAATTCGCGTCGGCGATCTGCCTCCCAGCGGCATTGAATTGTTGCCAGATGCCCCCTTAACCCTCGTGCCGTTGCTGGAATTTAACGGTCAACCCCATACCGTTGCGATCGATTACTCCTTCGTTGCCGAAGAAGCCGAAGCGGGCACTCCGATTCTTTTAGACGATGGATTACTCGAACTCAAAGTAGAAGCGCTTGAGGGTAAGGCGGTGATTTGCCGAGTGGTTACCGGCGGAAGGTTGAAAAGCCATAAGGGCGTAAATTTCCCGACTCTGAATCTACGGCTGCCCTCGTTAACCGAAAAAGATAAGCAAGATCTAGCGTTTGGTGTTGAGCAGGGCGTCGATATTGTTTCTCTGAGCTTTGTGAGGCGGGCAGAGGATGTCCAAGAGCTCAAAGCCCTATTGCAGGCTCATGGGTCGAATACGCCAGTATTGGCCAAGTTAGAAAAACCGCAAGCGATCGCAAATCTTGAATCTATCGTTAACGAATGTGATGCCATCATGGTGGCTAGGGGCGACTTGGGCGTGGAGATGAGCCCAGAAAAGGTCCCTCTTATTCAGAAGCGCATTATTCGCTTATGTAATCAGCGAGGAATTCCTGTAATCACGGCGACCCAAATGCTGGACAGTATGATTCGGAATCCGAGGCCCACCCGGGCAGAGGTGAGTGATGTGGCCAATGCGATCATGGACGGAACCGATGCGGTCATGCTCTCTGGTGAATCGGCAGTTGGGGACTATCCGGTCGAGTCTGTGCAAATGCTTGCCCGAATTGCCACTGATGTAGAACCCGAAACGGACTACATCAACTATCCCCCCACAGAGCTAGACGACCCTCACGCTATTACCGAAGCGCTAAGAGCCATTGATGAGGTTATTGAATTAAGCTGCATTGTGACTTTTACCGAGACCGGGCATTCAGCGAAATTAGCGGCGGCTGAACGGCCGAGTGTGCCGGTCGTGGCTATCACCGAAAATGACCGAGTCTATCATCAGCTCAACTTAGCTTGGGGCGTCAAACCTTTATTGGTGAAGCTTTTGGCCGAGACAATGGATGGGATGTTTGAGCAGATTGAGTGTTGCATCACCCAGCATCAGTTTGCGCAGAGCGGAGACAAGGTTTTGGTGATAGGAGGCATCCCCATGGGTCAAGCGGGGAGCACCAACTTTTTAAAAATCCACACCATCGGAGAAACTCTCTTGATTGAATAGCTACGGAATATTTCACTAAGCGATGCTGCCCCGTTTTCTCGATTCTTTATAGGAAACGCCTACATTTTTGAGCCCAACTTTCACCATCTGTTGCTCTAGTAGAGCAAAAAAGCGAGCGCGATCGCCACTGCGTACCACCGCTTGATTATGGGCTTCTGCCAGCGCAACTGGATAGCCATATCCTTTTTGCACTTGCGCTAAGACGATGCCCAGCGCTTGCTCTAACAATTCTGCATCCAATGCGACCCAAGCCGGGAAATCTAGTCGGGCAATCTCGGCTCCAACATGGACGTAGCAAAAGTAAACCTTATGCTCTTCGCCATAGAGTTCCAGAATTTTTGAGGTGCTTTTAAACAACGGCCCTCGCTGTCCGGGGGTTAACAAACTGCCCCATAAGAGACTGTCCCGCATCGGTTCAATCTCCTCCTGGTCAGGGGTTTGCTCTTGGCTGCAATGGGTTGAGCATTCGGGAGAGTCATATGGATAGGCCTGCAATCGCAAAAAATTAGTCGCTTCTCCACTCCGAGAGGCGCTAAGGTAGCCCACTAAAGGGATATGTGCCTGGCGCAATTTTTCCCAGGCGGCCAAAAGCGGCGTCAAAATGCGATCGCGAGCTTCTGTGGGCAGCCCCTCCAAAAACCAATAGATCAAAGATCCATCCACGAGAGCTGCGTTGGGTTCCTGGTGCGCACCGGGCGGCTCGACCCATCGACAGGCAATATCTGCCAAATTAGTCAGCTCTGAAACTGTGCGGCAATACCCCAACCATTCATCGGTGCGAATTCCCCATTGGCGAGAAATGTAGAGATCTTCCGCCTTATAAAAAACTTCCGGAATGCTGTCGAGCAGAGGGAGCAAGTTTTGATCATAGTGCAGCATGATCCGCCCAATGTTAATCAGATAACAATAGGCGATCTCATGGTGAGAGGGCGCAATCTGCGAGCCATCAGTTGCAAAGACGCTGTGACGGGGATTTGGCGATGGCAAATCAATCTGAGAAAGAAGCGGCTCAATGGGGATAGCGGCTGTGAAGTTGAGCCGGGACTGCCATTGTTTCTGGATCTCGACCAAAGCCGATTGCCGATCATGGGCAGCTCGGAGTAGTTCTTGCGCCTTGATTAAACGCCCTTGGCTAGCGGTCGCTTCCGTGGCTAAATGGTTGCTGAGAGCCGGAAGCTGACCTGCAATTTTAGCTAGGTCCAGCATGACTGAAAAGTCCCCGTTTTCTGCATCATAGGGGATTCCGAGGCGTTCGCTTCGAACCGTTGAAAATTGACTGTGTCAGCAAACCGGTTTTGCGATCACAAGTATGCCTAGCTAAAACTCCCAAAAAGCTTAAGACTCAAGCCAGGCCAGACTTCAATTCTTTTTTGATAATGGGGCTAATTATTATGAGGCTACGTTGAGGCAATTGGAAAGTTTTATACAGTAAGCAATTTAGAAGCCAAAGGCATACCTCTATATGTAGAGTTTTCTTGCGGTTAATTGTCGGGCATGAGCGCTATCTATAGAATTTCTTAAAATGCACGGTCTCCTCCATGATCACCCTCTCACCTCGCACTCGATCTCGGCGGCGCTCCTCAGAACGTAGTATTGGGCGTTCTTGGCGGTTTGCTTGTTTGTTACTAGCTGTCAGCACAATGCTAGGAGGCATTGGCTATCGCCTCTACCAACTGCAGATTTTAGACGGCACCAAAAACAGTATCAAAGCGACCCATAACCACACTCGGGTCATGCCCAAGCCCCCGGTGAGAGGCAATATCTTTGATCGCAAAGGGCGTGTGCTCGCCTCAACGAGACTGTCTCACGCTGCTTACATCTGGCCGAAAGTGCAAATGCGCGAGGAATGGCCGCAAATGCGTCGCCGGCTCGCGCTGATTTTGGAGCAACCGGAAGCTGAGCTCCAAGCTTTAATGGAGCAGGCGGGATATAACTCTCCTACGCTGGTGACGTTGTCCAAACATCTCACCCCTGAACAAATTATTGCGATCGCAGAATTTAGCGCTGAGCTGCCGGGACTAGAAGTAGACGTTGCGACCTTGCGGAACTATCCCAATGGGGAAATTGGTTCTCACCTTTTGGGCTATACCGGCGAACTGAACGCGGAAGAACTGGAGGCGAAACGCAAAGACGGTTACCGCCTCGGGGACTATATGGGCAAAATGGGCGTTGAAGCGACCCTGGAACCGTTGCTCCGAGGAGAATGGGGCGGCATTATGCTCAAAGTGGATGGCGCGGGGCGAGTTTTGGACATTATGGGCCAGAAAAAAGCCCAAGCCGGGGGCGATGTCACGCTGACGCTAGATCTAGAACTACAAAAAGCAGCCGAAGCAGCCCTCGGCGAGCAAAAAGGCGCTCTCGTTGCTCTCGATCCACAGACTGGCGCAATACTCGCAATGGCGAGCTATCCTCGGTTTGACCCCAACATTTTTTCAGGGCCGATCTCAGAAGAAACCTGGCGCAAACTGCAAGCCAAGGGCAATCCATTCTTAAATCGAGCCTTGCGGGGCTATCCCCCCGCCTCCACCTTCAAGATGGTGACGGCGACCGCCGGGATGGAATCCGGGAAATATCCCGCGCATGTGATTCTGGGCACTTCGGCTTATCTCAATGTGGGCGGCACCCGAGTCCACGACTGGAATCGGGCGGGTTTTGGTGCGATTGGCTATCGCAAGGCCCTGGCTTGGAGCAGCAATACCTTTTTTGGTCAAATTGGGCGCGGCGTGGGAGGGTCTGCTCTGATCGACTGGTCACGACGCTATGGTTTTGGCGCAAAAACGGAGGTTGAACTTACGGGCGAAACGCCAGGATTAATTGCCGATGACGCTTGGAAAAAAGAGCGTTTTCAAGGCAATGGCTGGTCCGATGGAGACACGGTCAATATGTCCATTGGTCAGGGGTTCACGTTGGCTACTCCCTTGCAGGTGGCGGTTATGTTTGCCGTCCCCGCCAATGGCGGCTATCGCGTTCAGCCCCATTTACTGCAAAACAGTGAAAAAGCGCTGGCCGCTAAAACGTCACTGGACTTAAATCCGTCCACGCTGAGTATGTTGCAGGAGGGTTTGCGGGCCGTGGTTGATGGCGGAACGGGCGGTGCGCTGAATGTGCCTCACCTGCCGCCGTCTGCGGGAAAAAGCGGTACGGCTGAAGCCCCCATCAAGAATCATGCGTGGTTTGGAGCCTATGCACCATTCGACAACCCGGAAGTGGTCGTGGTCGGCTTTGCCGAACATTCTGGCGGAGGGGGAGGGTCAGTTGCTGCGCCCAAAGTCAAAACGTTTCTGGAAGCGTATTTTGGACAGAAACAGGACCCCTAACTTTCCTGATTCAGTCAAGTATGGTTGAGTGGGCAGGAAGTTTAGTTAGTCAAATCTGCGATCGCAAACAATGGCGCAAAAAAGGGCAATGATTTGTGGCTATTACGGCCAAGGAAACGGGGGGGATGAGGCCTTGCTTGTGACCCTGCTGCAGATGTTACCGCCAGCGATTCGACCCTTGGTTCTGTCTGCTAATCCCTGGGAGACTCATGAGCGATATGACGTTGACAGCATTCCCGGTCGAAATGGGCTAGCGCTATTGCAAGGATTTCGTCAATCTGACTTTTTTATCTGGGGTGGTGGGAGTTTACTGCAAGATGCGACTAGTTGGGCCAGCCCGATTTACTACACAGGATTGATGGCTCTTGCTCAGCAGCAAGGACTTAAAACCATTGCCTGGGGTCAAGGGCTCGGACCCTTCAATCGACCCCTTACTCGCTGGCTCGCAAGGCAAACCCTGAGTAGCTGTACGGCTGTAAGTGTTCGCGATTCTGCCTCTGCCGCTTTACTCGCCGACTGGCAGATACCAGTTAATCTGGCGCCTGATCCCGTTTGGGCCCTCGAAGGACAACAACCCTCGGGACTCTGGGATCTTCCTGCCCCGCGTATCGCCGTCAATTTACGGAGTCATCCTCTACTCACGCCTCATCGACTAGAAACCTTGGTTCAAGCACTTAAATCGTTTCAGCAGGCTACAGGCGTTTTTGTACTACTGATTCCGTTTCAAGCCAGTAAAGATTTACCCTATGCCCAAGCGGTTGCAGCGCAGCTCCCCGAAAAGTCAGCCCATATCTTAGAAATATCCAATCCCAGAGAACTCAAAGGTCTCTATCAAGGCGTCGAGATGGCCATTGGGATGCGACTGCATAGCTTAATTATGGCCGCCGCCGAAGAATGCCGTTGTTTTGCCCTCAGCTACGATCCCAAAGTCACTCAACTGATGCAGGAAACCGGTATGCCGGGTTGGGAACTCGGGCAATTGCCAACAGATGCCAACACCATCAGCACGGCTTGGTTAAACCACTACACCAATGGAGAGCCGTTAACGCCCACACAAATTGCCGCCATGGCCGATCGAGCGAGACTGCATCAAACCCTCTTGAGCGAAACTTGCCAGTAAACCCGATGATTCTGGACTTGGTTTAAATTCTAAATTCTTACCGGCGGAGTGGTCAGGATGACTTGAATCGCTTTCGTCACAATGCCGAGGACGTCTTTAATTCTGAGCTACTAACTCTCAGAGCGTTCGAGTGTGTTCCCCCTCTGACGAAAGTGGCGATTGGGATATTTATCAAAACCCACCAAACTACATTTTTTCGGAAAATAGAAACGGTAGGCTTTCCGCCAGCGGATCTGGCTCAACCTTTTGACCATGTTGGAGGCCCCAATACTGACTTAAAAAATGAATTTGCCGTAAGCCCACTACCAAATTTAGGCCCGGCACAAACAGCCACCAAACTCTTAACGGAGCCACTTGCCCAACTTCACGAAAGAGCTGATTAACGGTCCGATATAGCCGAAATTGCACGATATAAATCCACACAATTCCCAGCAACGAAAGCCAGCCAAAAACTGGGGGAACATCCGGATCCAGCCGCCACAGCAATTGCGGGACCGCCACGCCTAAAACAAACGGCACCAAACATAGCGCGCCAGACCACCCCTTACCCAGATAGGTTTTTAGCTCATCCTGAATCACCCACTTATACCAGCCGTAATAGAGCAGCCCAGTTACACCAGACAACAAAACCACTTGCCACATCGGGCGAGACTTACCGAGAGAAACGGAGTTCATCGTAATTTAAAAGAGAGTATACGTTTCTTAACATAGCTTGGGTTCGCTAATCATTCCAGGCATCAACTCCAGAACCGCTACTCTCAACATTGCCCGAACACACAACGTTCTTCACCTCCACCAGCCCACCCTGGGGTCCTCCGATACCAATAATCAATCGATCAAAGCCATCGCCCAAACTCGGGGGTCCCCCTCTTAATTGCCGGTACATCCGCTCAATGACAGGCTCCGGCACCGTACGTGATCGCAGCCCATTGCGCTCTAAGCAGACCCACAAGGGCATCGTTAATTGAATTCCGGTAATCTGGCTAAATCCCAATCTTCGGCAGCGAACCAGCAGAGACTTCCTTTGCGATCGCGAAACATTGGTTGCGTCATAAACCACACCCATTTGCTGACCGGCGTGAACTTGAGTTATTCCAACCCGTAATTCCTGTTCTACCCGCTGCCAAATTTGAGTCCAGCAACCCTGGATTTCTGGACTCCCAAACAACTCTCCTCGAATCCGATCCGTCGAAATAATTTGCCCGTAGCGATCGCTATTGAACAGACAGGTGCCCAGAAAAGACTTACCGCTACCAGGGACTCCCATAAACACCAGTAGCGAAATCGGAGCAACCACGATAGCGGTAAATCAAAAGAGGTCGTATGGCAGACGCAACTTTCGGAAAAAGTAACGTCTGTGTGCCAAAACGCTTTGAAATTGAACAACTCAGAATTAAAGATGCCCTAAGCGATCTAGCGAAGACAAATAAACACGATCAAAAGGTCAGCAGGTCATTAGACTATCGTGCCATCGGGAATCACTGCATTCTTAAGAACAACCGTAATGCCACTGCGAATGATGAAACCTTCATCCTCGCGATTGGCCTCTTGCACATTGTCTTTGTTGACCAGCATCACATCATTGCCGATGCGGGCATTCTTATCAACAATTGCCCGTCTAATAGTCGAATTTTTGCCGATTCCTATTGGAATGCGTCCTTCTTGACTGGCTAGATCTCGCTCGACTTGAGGCTCATAAAAATCAGCCCCCATCAAGAGCGTATCTTCGACCGTTGCCCCCGAACCGACTCGGGACCGAATCCCCAGGACCGAGTGATTAATGCGGCAGTCTTTGAGAATGCACCCTTCCGAAATCATCGACTCCGTGACCGAGGAATTCAGCAACTTTGTGGGCGGTAAATAGCGTGCCCGGGTATAGATCGGCGTATTTTTTTCGTAGAAACTGAAATCGGGAAGCGGCTGCTGAGTGAGCGCCAAATTTGATTCGTAAAACGCTTCGATGGTCCCAATATCTTCCCAATAGCCTTTAAAGAGATAGGCTTGAACGTTATATTTATCTGCCGATGTCGGAATAATTTCCTTCCCGAAATCAGTTTGCTCCGGATTGTTTTTCAGCAGATCAACTAACACGTCTTTCTTAAAGACATAAATCCCCATGGAAGCAATGTAGGGACTTTCCTGTGCCTCCGCTGCCGACAACCCAAGAGATTGGGTGTCAACTTGCATTTGCTTGAGCGCATCACCTGTTGGCTTTTCGCTAAAGTCAACGATTCGACCACGCTCATCGATCTTCATCAGACCAAAGGCAGACGCCCGTTTTTCATCAATAGGAATCACCGACAGAGTGACATCTGCGTTGGTTTCGCGATGTCTGCGAACAAATTCGCGATAGTCCATCCTATATAAGTGGTCACCAGAGAGAATGATGTACTCATCCACATCCCACTCCTCAAACAGCCACAGATATTGACGAACTGCATCTGCGGTGCCCTGAAACCAACCCGGATTTTCTTTTGTTTGTTGAGCTGCCAGTACCTCAACAAATCCACCCGTGATACCACCAAAGTTGTAAGCCTGGGCAATATGACGATTTAGAGATGCCGAATTGAACTGGGTTAAAACGTAGATTTTAAGGATTTCAGAATTAATGCAATTGCTAACGGGAATATCAATTAAGCGATATTTGCCAGCCAAGGGGACTGCCGGTTTCGCTCTCAGCTTAGTCAGCGGATACAAGCGTGTCCCTGCGCCACCACCAAGGATAATCCCAAGTACTCTTTTCACAACCAGACCTCATGCCTCGGAACTGTCACCACAAGTTTAGGATTGTCTTGCACTTCACGGAAGGGCTCTGATCGGAATTCTTCTTCTTGGAGGCATTCTTCCGAGAACATTGCCACGCTGAGTCAGCGGATAGCGGATTACGCGATCGCTGTGCAATCAAAGATTTCCGGGACCTGCCTAGCGCCAGAAACCGACAGGTTAACGTGAACCCCTCAATTCCCCTGAGATCCTTTAAAAAACGCTTGCCAAAAGATGAATTGCGAAAGTCAAGTCCGCTCACTTAACCTCGGATACTTCTGCTCTGAACAACAGCCGCTCTCCCTGTCGGTATCCCACTCGTGTAATTTTGACCGGGGTCTCCGGGGCAATCACACCTTGAACTGGCTGGTGCCACTGGGGTGAAAAGGTCACGTCTTGACCCAATGGCCCAATTTCCTGGACATCCCAATGGTCGAGTAGCTGAAATAGTGGTTTGAGTAAAGGTACGAGCCGTACACCCGGTAACTCTGGATTTTGTTCTAACGCTCTCATCACGCTGGGCCACTGACGTAACCAAGGCTCCACAATTGATAAACTCTCTTGCACAAAATTTGCTTTCGTCGGAGTGGGCTGTCGCGAAGTATTGGGCTGAGACGAAGTCTCCGGCACTAATGCCAAAGCTTGGAGGAATTGTTCCACTGACAAATTGAGAGCCTGTGAGAGCTTGAGAGTGGTTTCCAACGACAGTTGAGGTAAGAGTCCATAGCGCACTCGCATTATTTGCCAATCAGAAATTTGTGCTTGCTGGGAAAAATCAGTCCAACCCTGATAACCAGCGGCAATAATCAACGCTTCAAGTTTGGCAATCTGTTCACGGGAGCACAATGACATCGCCTTGTTTAGTCCAAATTTAGTGGGTATGGATAGATATAGCTTTCGCCAGATCGCTTAGGACACTTTTGATTTTGAGTTGCCTAATTCTAGAGCGTTCTGGCACGCTGCCGACACCTTAGTAAGGGGGCGGCAGCTATATAGCCATTGCCAGATTGATAGATACCCTTTTTTATTCCGAGCGTCATCAATCTAGAACGTTTTGGCACCAAACCACCCTTCTACGAAGATGTCTCCTGCTATACAACCTACCCTTCTGGAACAAATTTTAAAAATCGTTGTTGAGGTCGGACCGTTTACAAACTCGGCAGAATTGAAGAAGCAATCGATCTCTCTCGAATGACCAGAGCGACATCCCTGCCTAGTATATTAATGGGGGCTCGCGTCGTTATTTTGCGCGCCAAAGCGGGTAAATTGAGAACAGATAACGTCCAATACTACTGGTTTTAAGACCTTTTCCACTCAGGTTCGTGATTCCTGATGACTGCAGGCAAGATACAGATTAAGCCTATTTTTATCCAAGAATTTACTGCGATTAAGCAGACTGGCTTTTTCG
>JBCDHF010000101.1:0-12467 GCA_038750375.1 Cyanobacteria bacterium P01_H01_bin.15 | reverse complement strand
TATGAACAAGGTCCGATCAACCTGGCGGGTCCGATCTGGCTGTTAGAGCGAAAGCCACACCCTCTATTTCCGAAATACCAAATTGATCCGGCCGAATCGCGCAAACTCTTCCAAGAGAAAGGCTGGAAAACCATTGTGGGCTTTCAAACCCGTAACCCCATCCACCGGGCCCACGAATACATTCAAAAATGTGCGCTGGAAACCGTAGACGGTTTATTTCTCCATCCTTTAGTCGGGGCGACGAAGAGCGACGATATTCCGGCTGATGTGCGGATGCGTTGCTATGAAATCATGATGGAAAACTATTTCCCTCAGGATCGGGTCATTTTGGCGATTAATCCCTCTGCCATGCGCTATGCCGGTCCCCGGGAAGCGATCTTCCATGCGTTGATTCGGAAAAACTATGGCTGCACTCACTTTATTGTCGGTCGTGATCATGCGGGTGTCGGCGATTATTACGGAACCTATGACGCGCAGCATATTTTCGACGAATTTAAGCCGGAAGAGTTGGGCATCACTCCCATGAAGTTTGAGCATGCCTTCTACTGTAAGCGGACCAACCAAATGGGGACGACTAAGACAAGCCCAGCCAGCAAAGAAGAGCGTCTACATTTGTCCGGCACTAAGGTCCGTGAAATGCTGCGTCGTGGAGAAATGCCACCGCCAGAATTCTCTCGTCCGTTGGTCGCTCAGGAACTTGTTCGCGCCATGCAAAAGAAGTAAGGCTTAGCTGCCATGACGGAACTCTAGTCTGTTTGGCTAGCCAAAACAGCGCCAGTATCTTGAGCGGATCTGGTACTGGCGCTGTCGGCATTAATTTTGACAATTTGCGATCGCAAACAGGAGAGTTTTCCTTTTTCGCACAGCAAAGGGCTGGGTAATTGAACCGTTCATAATAATTGGCGTTCTTCGCAATTAAGCGAGAGCGATTAGAAAATTTAGGTCTGCAGAAAGAGAAAAATTCTCTGGGGCGAAGTGAGTCATCGGTGAAGATGAGCCCAAGTATCGCCGTTAAATCGAGACGATTTCCCCAAACCGCCATAAACTAAATCGAAGTGTTGAAACCAACTGGCGTCTGAAGCACTTTGACGAACACTATAAAATTGAACAAAGTCGAAAGCTTGCCCCGTCTATAACCTAGGCAGACTCTGGAGGTCTCATCCATGCAAATCCAGCGGCGAACTTTCATGCAACAGGGAGTTCTAGCTACGTTGGGGATTGCGCTGCATCCCGGTAAGTTAGACCCAAATTTCTATTTAGCGGCTGCCCCGAATCCACGTAAGCGGGCATTACTGGTTGGTATTGACAATTATCAGGATGGCATCAACTTAAAGGGTGCAGTCACGGACGTTGAGTTGCAGCGGGAGTTATTGATTCATCGCCTCGGGTTTCAGCCTGCAGATATTTTGACCTTGACCAATCGCGATGCCACGCGCGAAGAGATTGTAGATCTGTTTCAAGAGCATTTAAAGGGCTCCAACCCCAGCAGTGACGATGTGTTGTTCTTTCACTTCAGCGGCTACGGAGAACAGCTCGCCTTGACAGACAGCAGTAAGGGCTCTTCTGATAGTCCGGGTTCTCGGGTGGTCGCCAACTTACGCACCTATGATCCGGGCAGTCAGACCTTTTCCATGAGCAGCTTGTTGGCATTGGCTCAGAATTTGCCGACGTCCCAATTCACGGCAGTTCTCGACACCAGTTTCGCCTCTCCTCCTAGTTTGGAGAGTGGAAACTTACGTTGGCGATCACGGATATCAGACCTGAATTCTATCGGTGCAAATAAATCGATAGCGCTTTTTGGGACCGGAAAAATGAAAGGGGTATTCTGGAGCGCAGCGGCCCCAGGAATGCTGGCAGCGGAAGCCAAACAAGCACAACTGACGGCGGGACTCTTTACCTATGCCCTCACCCAAACGCTTTGGGAAAGTCTGCCCCCCTTAACCTCTTACTGGCTGTTTCAAGAAACATCGGGTAGTATCGCCGCGGCCACCAACGTTAAACAACAGCCTTTACTGACTCAAAGCGCATCCCGCGCGACTACGCCCTATTTTCAAGCACCCACTTCGACCCTGGGTGGAGAAGGTCGCTTGCTCAGGGATGATGGCAACAATTCCGTAGAGCTGAGCTTGGCTGGTTTGCCTTGGTCTGTTCTTAAAAACTATCAAGCAAATAGTTATTGGACTGTTGCCAGCACCGAGCCCACGGACGCGTCGCCGTTGCTACGTATCCGTTCTCGCCAAGGTCAGCAAGCTAAAGCGTCATGGGTTGAGACTGTGCCATCTTCCTCTCCCGCAGGCGGCGTTTTGTTGACTGAGCAGTTGCGGGCGATACCCCAAGATTTAAATTTGACCGTTGGTCTCTCGCGCAAACTAGAACGAATTGAGCGGGTCGATGCCACCAGTGCTTTGGCCAATATTGATTGGGTCACCAACGCGTCCAAAGGGGAAGAACAGCCGGTGGACTGCATTTTTAGCAAGCTCGAAACCGGTAGCAATGAAACAGGCTACGGTTTGTTCACATCGGCTGGAAAGTTAATTCGTCGAACCAATAGTCGCCCCGATGAAGCGGTTAAATCAGCGGTGCTGCGGTTAACGGGTGAATATCGGAAATTACTCGCCCTGAAATATTGGCGCTTGTTGAATAATCGTCAAGCGTCTGGGTTGCCGCTGCGAACCTCGATTGAGGTGGTGGACGCCAATAGCCGGGTTTTGCTGGAAGAGCGTACTCGGGGATATGAGTTGGGGAATCCCACAAGATCTCGCCCCAAGTTAGATAGACAAACGCTGGCCACCGTGGCTTCTGGAACTCAATTGCAGTTGAGAATTGAAAATGCCGGGGCCTCCACCATTTATTTGCAGTTGCTGGGTTTAGACACCGAAGATAATGCAATCGCATTAATTTCTCCGGCCCAGCCTGCGGATGAATCGGGCTTGGGTGCAACTCTAAATGAGTTTGCCGTCGCTCCCGGAAAAACAATCATTTTGCCCGATCCGACGAGCCCAGTGAGCTGGAGTATTGCCGGGTCAGCAGGGCTCTGTCACCTCTGCTTGCTCGCGACCACGCGACCGTTTACCCAAAGTCAAACCGCCTTGCAAACCAAGCAAGCCCTCAAAGGAAATCGCACTCAAATTGCGAGTTTGGTGGAGCCTTTAGCCTTCACGAAAGCCGTCTTAAGGGATCTTCAAGCCGCTAGTGAGCCAGCGATCACAGCGGCGGGCATCAGTCGAGGAGAAGATTTCTTACTTGCCAACACTGACTGGGCCAGTCTCGAATTTATTTTCCGCGTGACATAATCCGATGCAGTTTCAATGGCGGCCCTATCGCCGTCGGTTTCGTCAGCCGTTGACGACAGCGCATGGTGTTTGGGCAGTTCGCGAAGGCATTATCTTACGGGCTCAAACGGCATCCGGGAGGATCAGTTGGGGTGAAATTGCGCCTATTCCCTGGTTTGGAACAGAAACAATCGCCGATGCGATCGCAAATTGTCAAAAGCTAGCTGAAAATCCTGCGCTTTCGATTGAGGACCCGTGTCCGGCGACCCAATTTGGCTGGGAAACCTTGCGTGGGCATTTATGTCCATCGTCTTCTATTCAACCAGCCCCGACTATATCTGACTGTAGCTGGCTTCTACCTTCTGGGTCAGGGGCATTGGCAGACTGGTCTATTGGTTGGGGAAAGGGCGCAAGTACCTTCAAATGGAAAATTGGGCAAGAAGATCTCGTCCAAGAGCAAACTCTTTTAAGCCAATTACTCGAAGAGCTTCCCGCTCCCGCAAGACTGCGTCTCGATGCCAACGGCGGGCTTACTCTATCCCAAGCCCGGCAGTGGCTGCAGTTTCTGCAAAATTATCCCCAAGTTGAGTTTTTAGAGCAGCCGCTCCCGCCAACTCAATTTGAGAACTTACAAACTTTAGAAAAGGACTATTCTACGAGAATCGCCTTAGATGAATCGGTGGCGACCTTGGAGCAACTGCGCGCCTGTTACGAGGCAGGCTGGCGAGGAATTTTTGTAATTAAAGCACCCTTGCTCGGATCTCCGGCAAAATTTCGGGAATTTGCCCGAGCCAAATCATTGGATTTGGTTTTTTCATCAGCCCTCGAAGGTCCCGTTGCTCGCAGCGTTTCGCTCACCCTCGCGCAAGAGCTTGGTAGCCGACGAGCGCTAGGATTTGGAGTGAATCACTGGTTTGCGGAAGACGAACAGACATGGTGGCGATCCCTACAACAGACATTTTTGCCACATTAAAGCATCGGGGGGATTGGCTGGTGGGTTGGCCGACCGCCACATTTTTAGATGCAGTCGATCGCAAAATCAAAACTCTCATCGCTCAGCCACCGGCTCGATTACTGATCAATCAAGCCGATTCTCAGCAATTTCTGATTAGTTTTTTTGCAGCTGTTGCCACAAAGACCCCGGTGTTTTTAGGCAATCCACAATGGGGTCAAGAGGCTTGGAGCTCGGTACTTGAACAGGTCCAGCCGGATTTAATTTGGGGTGACGTCCCATTGGGATTGTCAGTCGTTCAATCAACCCATCAGTCCGAAACTCACCAAATACCATCTGGCCTCATTGCGATCGCAACGGGAGGCAGTTCTGGCAAAATTCGCTTTGCGATGCATACTTGGGACACGCTTTGGGCAGCGGCACAGGGATTTTACGTTTTTTTTGAATCTCAGCCAGTACATAGTTTATGTCTCTTGCCACTTCATCACGTGAGTGGTCTGATGCAGGTAGTTCGCAGTTTCTTGAGCGGCGGACAACTACACACGCAGTCGTACTCTGCCGTTAAACAGGGTTGGCGAGGTGATTTTTCGGAGCATCATTGGTTTATCTCCCTTGTGCCTACTCAGCTACATTTTTTGGTCAATGAAACTCCTCATTGGCTCACCCAATTTCGGGCGGTTTTGGTGGGCGGCGGTCCAAGTCAGCGAGCCTTATTAGATCAAGCCGCTGCAAACGGTATTCCGGTCGCTCCCTGTTACGGCATGACGGAAACCGCTGCCATGGTAACTGTCCTCAAACCCAAATTATTTCTGGCAGGTGATCGCAGCTGTGGCAAGCCGCTACCTCATGTGCAGCTCCAAATTCAGGACGAGATCGTTGCAATGGGCAGTTCATCATTATTTCTGGGCTTTTACCCACAGCGACAGTCTATTGATTTTTGGGCTACCCAAGACTGTGGCCAATTAAATACAGACGGCCACTTAGAAATTTATGGCCGACGCGATCGCATGATGATTACCGGTGGGGAAAAGGTAGCACCTTTGACGGTCGAAACCGCGATTTGGGAAACGGGCTTAGTCGAGGATGTGGTCGTGCTAGGTATTCCTGATCCCCATTGGGGTGAAGCTGTAGTGGCGATGTATGTCGGAGATGTCAAGCCTGTGCGGCTCCAACGGGCACCCGAGCTTCAGAGTTTAAGCGTTTACTGTAGACCCAAGTTTTTTTTCCCCTTGCCACAGCTTGGGCGTAGTGCTCAAGGGAAATTGAATTACGCAGCGCTCAGGCAAAAAGCGATTAAATTGCGATCGCAAAATGATGAGACTTATTCGGGTCGATAGAGAGGTACTCAGAAGTTATCAACAACAGACCCTTGGGTAATACCCATCAAACGGCGGTAGATTTGGACGGCTTCCATTTCACTAAATCCCGCAACAATATCAACCGCCATCCGCTTAAGTTCGAGAGATATATCCTGATTTTGAACACCCCGTTCTTGCAGTACGCAGTAACGGCGCACATATTGACTTAATAAAAGATTTTGCTGACCGGTTTCAACGGCTTCCAAATAAAACTCCAATAACGTCCGAACGATTCGCCGTTGACCATATTTATGCAAAGCGAGACGCGCATTAGCAATGACATAATGCCAGACAATTCGTTGTAGAAAGCGCAGTTCGGCGGCGGCCTCTGGCTGACGATGCAGATAGCCATCAGAGCCATAATCAGTGCGAAGCTCAACGGAGTTGACGTATTTTTGTATTAAATAGGAGCTAACCCGTTGCACATGGGCGCGAGACTCTTGGGAACCAGCCGCATATTTACCAGAGATATTGTAAGTCGTATCGAGAAAGCGTTGGAATTTTTTCCGTTCCTGATCAACTTGTTTCGCCCAAGTATTATTAGGATGCTCCGTTTGCCAATCTTGAACAAAGCGATCGAACTCATCAGTATTGTGGGCGAGGAGTTCGAGGGGAATCAACCCAGCCAAATAAAAATCTTCAAAGTCATGGACACTGTAGGTCACATCATCAGCAAAATCCATGATGCTCGCTTCCGCAGTTTGTCGCTCGTCAGGTTGATCGCCTCGGACGAACTCCAACGCTGGCTGATCCAGATCGTAAACAGAAAATTTCCGCCATTTGCGGGAAGCATTGCCTGTGCGATCGCGCAGCCACGGATATTTTAAAACGGCATTTAAAGTAGCGCGGGTGAGGTTTAAGCCGGGATATTCGAGGCGATGAACATCGAGTTGGGTCAGAATGCGAAAGGATTGTGCATTACCTTCAAAACCATCTGGCAGTCCAGCGCGGCGGGCACATTCATCGAGTTCGACTTCAGCAATATGACCAAAGGGGGGATGTCCCAGATCGTGAGCGAGAGCAGCGGCTTCTGCGACGTCGGGGTCGATACCACCAAGTTTATCTACAATGTCTGATTGGATAACGACTAGTTTTTCAGCAAGGCGGCGGGCGACTTGGGCGACTTTGAGGGAATGAGTAAGGCGGTTATGGAAGACGTGTCCTTCGTTGGTGCCGACTACTTGGGTGACTTGGGCGAGGCGGCGGAAGGCCGCAGAATAGAGCAGACGATCGCGATCGGTTTGAAAAGGGGTGCGATGGTCGCCCGGTTTGAGCAGTCCTCCAGCTCCGAGGTGTTGGCGAGCGTCTCTGGCGAGGGGTTGGGTCAACTGCGGTGGCGGGCTGATCATGGGTTGAAACTAGGTCCGCGTCTGGATTTGAAGGGCGATTACTTCCAGGATACGTGACCGATCGCAGATTTTTGTGTTTCTGGACCCGGCTACGTCCCGAAAATTAGGCGCAGCAAGTCAAAAAAAATGCGCGCAAGCAATCTGCTGAAACTAATACTTGAATTTTGGGTATGAATGAAAGTTGTCAAAATCTGAATCAGTATTTGTTAATTCTTGGACATTATCAACTTACCGATGAGTCTCGGAAATTTGCATTATTTATCGTATAAGTTCTTCGATTGATGAGTTATGCTGCGGCAGCTATCTCCGTCAATTCTCGCCAGCTTTCCAATCGCTGGCTCATACTTTCTCGATATTTTTTTTCACTCAGTTTTTTGGCGCCGGTTGTGAATCTGGTTAGCGTAGACCCGAGCAAATTTCTGACACCAATTTGAATTGATTTGTGAGTGACCTGGATGCCGCGATAGAGCATCATTTTTCAGATATCACGGAAGCTAAGTGGAAAAGAGTAGTAAAGCCAAACGCAATAGAAGATAATATCGGCGGGTAAGCGATGTCCCTTGTAGAAGAGATTTCTCATTCAGCAAGAGTCCCATGAATTGGGAAACGAGGGAACAATCCAGTTGACAATCCCTGACAAGGGATAGATCTCTTTTCTCACTGATATATTCGGATTAGTTAAGTTAGACAAAGGTTTCAACGTGGAAACCAAGTGGCTTCGCTCAAATTTTCAACAGCTCTACTTCCTATTTTGTATAAAAATCAACTGATTTCTTTAATCAGTCTAAGCTATAGGAGACTATGGAAATTGGACAGTAAAAATGTCAGTACTCGAGAAAGTTCCAGTCACGGTTTTAACGGGTTATTTGGGAGCAGGGAAAACAACTTTACTAAATCGAATTCTAACAGAGGAACACGACAAGCGTGTTGCAGTTATCGTTAACGAATTCGGTGAAATTGGGATCGACAATCAGCTCGTCGTTAGTGCTGATGAAGAAGTTCTCGAAATGAATAATGGCTGTATTTGTTGTACTGTTCGAGGTGATTTGATTCGAATCATTGGCAACTTGATAGACCGTAGTGAACGGTTTGATCATCTGGTTATTGAAACAACAGGTCTAGCTGATCCAGCTCCAGTCATTCAATCCTTTTTCACAGACGAAGTCATGTTGCGGCAGACGCAACTTGATTCTGTTGTCACGGTCGTGGATGTCAAGCATGTAACCCAACATTGGGAAAGTGAAGAAGCCCAGGAGCAAATTGCTTTTGCAGACATCATTTTGCTCAATAAAGCAGAATTAGTTCCACCCGAAGTTCTTAGTTCCCTCCAGCAGAAAGTTCGTGGAATAAACGCGATTGCAAAAATTTATACAACCAATTATTGTGCTTTGTCTCTTGACTCGGTTTTAGGAGTAAAATCGTTTGATTTAAAGAATGCATTGGCAATTGATCCAAAATTTCTGGAAGAATCTGCTCATGAGCATGATGATTCTATCTATTCAGTCGCCATTGAGGAGGCTGGTGTAATTGATACAGACAAAGTCAATCGCTGGCTGTATCAGTTGGTCCAGGCTAACGGTCCTGACCTGTTCCGAATGAAAGGAATTCTGAACGCTCACGATATGGAACGTCGGTTCGTATTTCAAGGGGTGCATATGACTCTCGATGGTCGTCCCGGCAAACCCTGGAAATCGGATGAAGCCCGACGTAATGAACTTATTTTCATTGGTCGAAACCTCGATCCAATGAACTTACAAGCTGGGTTCCGAACATGCTTCGTTTGAAGCTCGCCTTAAAACTGGTTCGAGAGTTGATATCAGACAATAAATCTCGCGATAGGATTTACGACCGTGAAACAGGCAGAAGCATTAAGTATCAGCATTGGTGTCCTGGGAGGTATTGACGTTTTCCTCACAGCAACAGTTATTCCTTTGCCCGTTTGGGTGACATTCACAGCCTGGGCCTCATTTTTTATAGTTGGAGGCGGAGTGAGTGGTTTTGTGAAATCTGTCTCCTGCAATATCACGGGCATTCTCATTGCTGGACTATCTTTGCTGATTATTCAGCTAATCGGTCCAACTCCAATTGTGTCAGCAATTGTTGTAGGTATTGGAAGTGCTGAAATGGTGCAAGCCAGTAAACTCCCCTTTACGGCTGGAATTACGCCTGCGATTGTTTGGGGGTTTTCACAAACTGTTGGGACAGCTGCTTTGACCGGCAATCCGATGACCTCGAGCTTTCTCGAAAATCCTGTCGTCATTGCGATCGCTGCTATGATTTTAGGCGCTATTTTCGGTTACCTGTCTGAATTATGGGGTAAAGCCATGACAACAAGCCCTGAAACTGCCACTTGATATCTTAATTCATAACTTGTATGTGGTTGACCCAACTTATTCGATTAGAAGATAGAAAAAACGTTAATTTGTTGAAACTCGAGGATCTTTTTAAATCATGAAATTGCAACATAATCTCGGCGGCCTAGAAAATCTTGGCCCCATTAATTTTGAGACCGAAGTCTTCGTAGAAGCTTGGGAAAAGCGAATTTTTGGCATTCATACTGCGATGATGGCACTGAGTAACCATCTCAATGAGTCACCCCCCCAATATGAAATAGACAAAGTACCTACGAAATTTAACAGTTTTTGGACCTGGGGACATTTGCGCATGGGTGCCGAGGGAATGCATCCATTTGAGTACTTTCGCTTGCGCTATTACGAGAAATGGCTTGGTGGGATTTCTGGCTTTTTTGTCGAAGAAGGCTACATCACCCAAGAGGAATTAGATGCCCGAACTGACGAAATTTTAGGGGATTTGGGCATGGCTGAAGCATCTTTGCCCCAGGGCGGCGATCCGGAGATCGATATCCAGGTAGAGAAGTATTTACGGGAAGGCGACTCGCCCAAACGTTCAATTTCAATGGAGCCAAAGTTTAAGGTAGGCGATAAAGTCCGCATTAAAGACCAACCTCCAGCAGATCACACCCGTTTACCTGGTCACTTGCGAGATCGGGTCGCTATCGTGGATAAGGTTTATGAAGGGGTCTTTACCTACTTTTTCAAAACTGCTGACGGCATTGGTGTGCCCATGCCCATTTATAGTCTGTGTTTCCAGCCTGATGCGCTGTGGAATGAGTCCTTGCTAGAGCCTAAGTCGATCTATTACAACGACATTTTTGAAGTTTATATCGAAGCTGTTTAGAGGAGGTAATTCATGCCCAGTTTGTACGAAGGATTCCAATACGATCCAGAACGTGAACGCCAGAGCGCGGCTAAGGTTAAAGCCCTTGAATCTTTGCTGATTGAGAAGGGAATTATTACTGGCGATACAGTTGATAATATTCTCAGTTATTTTGAGACCCAAATGGGTCCTTTTAATGGGGCGAAGCTGGTCGCAAAAGCTTGGGTTGATCCAGCATTTAAGGAATTGTTGGTCAATGACTGCAACGCAGCTTGTAATGAGATGAACTTTCCTCCAGGTATGTCGGGAGCTGAAGGAGAACATATGCGCGTAGCAGAGAACACACCAAGTGTTCATAACGTAATTGTTTGTACTCTTTGTTCTTGCTATCCATGGCCGACATTGGGTTTGCCCCCTTATTGGTATAAAGACCCAACCTTCCGCGCTCGGACAGCAAGGGAGCCCCGTACTGTACTCAAGGAGTTCGGTGTTGAATTGGATGATTCTGTTGAAGTTCGAGTTTGGGACACGAGCGGTCAAATTCGTTGGTGGGTTTTACCCATGCGGCCTGAAGGAACTGAAGGTATGAGCGAAGAGCAACTTGCTTCTTTGTTGACGCCTGAGGCAATGATGGGGGTTGCACTGCCAAAAGCGGCCTGATCCTAATGCTTTAGACGTTCATCACATTAGCTGTGAGGTAGATTCAGTGTTTACTAAATTTGAGCATTTTGCGGCGACGAGCTTAATGGGTTCTCCTCAGGAAGCACCCCCCCGACGTGAAGGTCATCTTTATTTTGATCGGGACTGGGAGCGTCTAGCGTTTGGAGTGGCGATCGCCCTGTCCAAACAAGGTCATTACGAATGGGAAGATTTTCGACAACAATTGATCAGCAAGATTAGTGAATGGGAAGCCGAGCACCAAACTGATGATCCTAGTTGGGATTATTATCAACGCTGGTTGGCTGCACTTGAAGAAATTTTAGTCGAGTCTGAGGTATTGATACCTGGCAAGTTAGAAACTCGAATGAATGACATTCTTGGCACTTGTAGCTCTCAGCATAATTGATGGCTAAGTGTCAGAATTCACAGCAGCCAACTCTCCTAACGCTGCGAGTATATGTCGGGCCGAGGCCATTCCAATATCTGCATACTGCACATCTTCAGAATCAATATCATCTTCATCCGCCGCAAAAAAGACAACTAGACATTTAATCACAAGAGCTCCGTCGATTTGCCAACCCCTCAATGCCCTGTGTAAAGCTGACAAGTAGATTTATAAGAGAATATAATTTTTCTGCCCAAATCAATCTTGATATTTTCTTTGCCTCGGACCTTATTGACAATAGACCTGTTGCACGGACCCATTTGTTGGTGGGTAAAACCCATTAAAATCGTTCAATTTTTCGATTCCTGCAAGAGGTTTAATTTGAAGACACCGGATCTTCCGGTTGTAAAGGCATATACGAGTCAGAAGTAATGTATAGCAAGCAAGGAGCCGATAAAGACATTTTTATTGAGCCAAATCCCCTCACGGTAATCTTTCTTACAGTTAGCCTCGTCCTAATCCAGTCTTTGGTTGCTATAGATATCAGTGAGCAGCTCTTCACCCATTACAAAAAGCAGGATCGAGGGAAAGCCTCAATTCTAATGATTTTAAGATTCCAATAGATTTTGCAGCTTTCCTGACCTAAAAACTAAACGGTCAAGCTCTTTTGGAGACAGCCAAAACTTACAGATGAGATTTCTGGATATCTGACTTAATCTCATCCAGATCAATATAAGAATCCGCGTAATTTATTAACCGCTCACTGGTCATCGATCGCAAACCCACAATCTCGACTCTAGCGCCCCGATAGCCGATCGAATCGACTGCGTAAGCCAAATCCCCATCGCCGCTAACCAGAACAGCCGTATCGTAATGCTCTACCAAAACCAGCATATCGACGGAAATTTCGACATTTAGGTCTGCCTTCTTAGAGCCATCGGCAAACTGAATCAAATCTTTGGCGACTACTCGGTACCCATTCCGAGACAGCCACAATAAAAAGCTGCTCTGCTTATCATTTTGCGGATCAACACCCGTATAGAAAAACGGACGCAATAGACGGGCGTCATCCGTCAAACAACCTAAGAGTTTTAGGTAGTCAATTTCGATACCCAACTGCCACGCAGCATACAAAAGCGACTGACCATCCACAAAAATGGCGACGCGCCCGCGATCAATGGACCGAAATAACTGATGAGAAGGCTTCCCTAACACCTTATGATCATTGCGATGATACGGACGGGGCGGAATGGCTTCTTCAACGCCAATCAGATTAAGAGATGGTTTTTGAGCACGTGGCAAAGAAGCCATGAT
>JBCDHF010000100.1:0-12481 GCA_038750375.1 Cyanobacteria bacterium P01_H01_bin.15 | reverse complement strand
GCGAGTAGTTGAAATCAGTCTTGACGGAGCCCAGGGGAATTAACGCTTGTGCTTGCGGACGGCTAGCATAAGTTCGAGTGGCCGCTTCCGTGCGGCTAATAAATTCTGGGCAAAATTGAACCGACTCTGAATGGGTGAGTGCTGCCGGAGAAACTAACTCTTCTCTAACAATCACTTCGTCCACCGATAAAGCAATGGCCCGCTGATAAGAGGTGGGAATTCCCGCAGCCAACGATTCCAGTGCGGCAGATGGAATGGGTTCAATCACTTGAACTTGGGATACTTCGCCTTCTTGTTTCACAAAGCAAGTAGCCAATCCAAAAACACAGTAGTTTACTTTGTCCATAATGCTTTCGATATCAGAATTTTTAATATATCTACATCGCAAGTTTTTTTAAATCTCGCTAACGATTATCGTCGGAATTTGTAGATGAGATGCTCTCGAAAAGATACAGCTCAAACGGCTTGAAATTGCCCAACCAAGCGTACTCAGGCTAATATAGCCCATCAAACCCGACCCAACAGATGACGAAACATTAAGAAACACACACAAATCGACATCTGCAGACATCCTGGTTTGATGATTGCAGGCAAGTTCGTAACAATCTAAGCGCATAACCAAGCATCCCCACCGGAGAACCGGAGTATCCTGATAGGATCTGAAAAAATGTAACTCCCGTTCTCTATTTCAGCACTGTGCGATCGCATGGAATTGTCTTGCAAAACTGAATATGCGCTTCTCGCGTTATTAACGCTTGCCGATGGCTATCCTCAGCAAGGACCGCGTCAAATCCGACAAATAGCAGCCCAGCAACATTTACCCGATCGTTATCTTGAGCAACTGCTGGCAACGCTTCGTCGGGCCGGCTTTGTCCAGAGCCAACGTGGCGTCAAAGGAGGCTATGTCCTCGCGAAAAGCCCCCTGCACATTTCTCTGTGGGATGTAGTCAACTGTATCGACGGACCCGATGCCAGTCGCCTCGGCTCTCCGCCACGTACTTTAGAAGGCTTAATCGTCAGAGAGATTTGGCAGGAAGTGTTAACTAATGCCCAAGCCGTTTGGCAAGGTTACACGCTCCAAGATCTTTGCGATCACAAAAATGAACGACGACAGCTCGAACACATGTACTACATATAGTTCTCAAAGACAGCGCTTCATCGCTGTCTTTGAGAACTTCCATTTTTCTCTCCCGACTTTGCACCCATGCGAATTGCCCAAAATATTACAGAGTTAATTGGACGCACGCCTCTAGTCCGACTCCAGAGCATTCCTCAACGCTGCGCCTGCTTAGCCGATATTGTGATCAAACTTGAGGGTTTGAATCCCTCCGCATCGGTCAAGGATCGCATTGCTATCAACATGATTGATGCAGCCGAAGCGACCGGAGTTATTGAACCAGGGAGAACGGTCTTGGTTGAACCGACCTCTGGAAACACAGGTATTGCATTGGCCATGGCATCTGCGGCAAAAGGCTACGAACTCATTTTGACAATGCCCGAGACTATGAGCAATGAACGACGCGCGATGTTGCGAGCTTATGGGGCCAAACTTGAGCTAACTCCGGGCTCTGCGGGAATGAGTGGCTGTATTCAGCGAGCCCAAGACATCGTCGAATCATTACCCCACGCCTTCATGTTGCAACAGTTCAGGAATCCAGCGAATCCAGCTATTCATCGTAAAACGACCGCAGAGGAAATTTGGACCGATACAGATGGAAAAATCGATTATTTGGTTGCAGGCGTCGGGACTGGCGGAACGCTAACTGGTGTTTCCGATGTGCTCAAGCAGCGTAAACCTACCTTTCAGTCGATCGCGGTTGAGCCTGCCAATTCTCCTGTCTTGTCTGGCGGCAAGCCTGGTGGGCATAAGATTCAGGGGTTAGGTGCGGGCTTTATTCCGGAAGTTCTCAATGTTGAGCTAATTGATGAAGTCATCACAGTGAGCGACGAAACTGCGATTAAGTTTGGACGACAACTCGCCAGAGAAGAAGGAATTTTATCGGGTATTTCAACGGGGGCAGCCTTAGCTGCTGCGATCGAAATTGGTCGGCGTCCTGCGAATAAAGACAAGCTCATTGTGATGGTACAGCCGAGTTTTGGCGAGCGCTATCTTTCAACACCCCTCTTCCAAAATCTAGAGTTAGAACTTTCTATTCCGCTTTGAGCGCTCAACAGATGTCGTTTGCCAGGTAGAACTGGATTCAGGCTCACTCAACCGCGATAAATTAAGAGAAATGTAAATCTGCTTGTTTTAGGATTTTCTGTCGCAGGGTTATTGGACGCTATGCTAACCAGCCTTTACCATATTCTAGAAGTCCCGGAAACAGCGAGTCAGGAAGAGATCAAGCGAGCGTATCGGCGTCTCGTCAAAGAATACCATCCCGATCGTCAAGATGGGCAGGCTAGCGATGTTAAAACAATTGAGCTCAACGCCGCTTACGAGATACTGGGGGATCCCGAACGGCGGCGGCACTATGATCACAAGCATGTCTTGGCTGCAGAATCTGCCTCTGCCAGGCGCCAAGCCAGAACCGCGACTGCTCAGGAGCAATATCAGCGTTCACGAGCCAATCACCAACAGAATATCAGCGCTCAAAAAATCTGGCTAAAACAGTCATATCAGCCCACTCGCCGACGCATCAATAAAATTATTAATCCTTTGAAAACCCAGCTAAGAGCGCTTTCGAGCGATCCCTTTGATGACAAACTGTTAGCCGTTTTTTGTGAATACCTCGAGACTTGTCGCACCGAACTTGGAAAAGCGCGCCAAGCATTTGCTTCTTTCCCTAATCCGCCTCAATGTGCTGGGATCGCTGCGAATATTTATTACTGTCTTAATCAAATTAGTGACGGCATTGAAGAGCTGGGATATTTTCCCCTTAATTATGACGATCAACATTTACATACGGGACAGGAACTCTTTCGTATTGCTAAAGAGCGCTATGGAGAAGCGCAGACCAAGGTTCGCTTACTAAACAACCTCTAAAATTCAACGACGGAAATCGATCCAATCTCCTCCGAGCTGAGCAGGACGGGATTCCGGAAACGAAAGGCATTAAACTCGCACGAACTTACTGATAGCTGGAGTAATATTTAAAACCAATTTGAACTACTTCAGGCTGCCAGAAGCGTTCCTCTTGAGGCGCAGAATTTGATAATGGCTGAATCCTTGTCGGATGGACAACTGAATTCATTGTCCCTATCACGGCCGCGACAGTGATAAATATTGCCGTGACAAATCGCTCCTTAAATATTGTTGGCATCATTAAGCCCTCCCTCAACATGAGATCAATGCTTGCTTGACTTAATAAACGATACTCTGCAGCAAGCTCAAGTCACTTCACCAAGGCTGGCGACCATATGGGTGAGTTTAGGACTAATCATCACTTTTAAGAGCCACAAGGTAAATGCCCAGAGAAAAAGTGATTACGAGTTTTCAATCAATACTTGTCCATCCATTAGGGCTTGGGCGGCGGCTAATAGTTCAGATTCAATATAGGGCTTGGTAAAGTAGCCTCGTGCACCTCGTTGAGCCGCAATTTTACGATGTCGTTCAGCACCACGTGACGTAATCATCGCAACTGGAACTTGGGACAGCTCGCTATCCTGTTGCATCATGCTGAGCAACTCTAAGCCATTCATCCGCGGCATTTCAATATCGCAAAAAACCACGTCACAATCTAGCCCGCTTTGTAGTTTTTCCAAGGCTTCTGCTCCGTCTCGGGCCTGCTCGACGTGATAGCCATCTTGCTTGAACGTCATGGACAGCATCTCTCTAACCATTACTGAATCATCTATGATCAGTACCGTTTTACCCGTTTTCAATGCCGGCAGGTTGGGCGCCTCTTCTGGCGGAGCAGAGATAGCGGCAGTTGTGGGCTCCTGCTGAGGTTCACGAGCACTTGTAGACAGTAAAATCTCTCCCTTCAGCATGCGCGCTGCCGCATTTAAAATGTCACGTTCCGTATAGGGCTTGGTAAAGTAGCCACAGGAGCCCAACTCTCCAGCTACTTTGCGATGGCGCTCAGCACCGCGAGAAGTCAGCATCGCCACTGGAATTTCTTTGAACTCCTCGTCTTTTTGAAGGCGAGACAATAACTCTAAGCCATTCATTCGGGGCATCTCAATATCACAGAAGATCAAATCGCAAGGGAGTCCTGAACGAATTTTTTCCCAGGCTTCTTGTCCATCACGAGCCTGCTCAACCCGATATCCAGCTTTTCCAAAACTGATTGAAAGGAGTTCTCGGACGGTAATTGAATCATCAACGACTAGGACTAATGGCTCTTGTTTTTCCGGGATCTGAGCTTGCTGTTGTTGATAGACAGCCGTTTTTTGCCACAGATGGGTACTACTCTCAGTCCGCAAACGACCTTGTGAAATTTCAATCAGCTCCAGCACGTCACCAATGGGCATGACACTTCCATCGCCCAACACTGTCGCACCGGCAATTCCGGCTGGCTTCGGAACAGGACCTTCAATCTGTTTAATTACTATTTCTTGTTCTCCGATCACTTGATCGACTTGAATCGCCAATAAATTAGAGGCACCTCGCAAGAAGACGACCGAAACAGTGTCATCACCTTGGATGCCGCCGTAGATGGAGCCACGGCTTAATTGGCGGTTATGCGCCAGCAAATCACTAAGTGGGCGCAGCGGCAACAATCGCTCATGCCAATTTACACACCGCTCACCTTGCTCATTAGTCTCAACATCCCCTGGCAAAAATACCTTGGTGCCGTCAACCCCATCCATGGGGAAGGCAATACGAGCTCTCTCACTTACACAACTAAGCGCCTTACAAATACTGAGGGTCAGGGGGAGGCGAATGGTAAAGGTGGTGCCCGCTCCCAGGGTAGAGTCTACGCTAACAGACCCCCGAATCGCGTCGAGGCTAGTGCGGACAACATCCATTCCAACTCCTCGGCCAGCGAAATCATCGGCTTGATCTTTGGTGCTAAAGCCAGGGTGGAATAGCAAGTCATAGACATCTTGATAGGACAAATGCTTGGCCTCCGATTGTAAAATCAATCCTTTTTCGATTGCCTTCGTCTTAACCTGATCGGGATCAATGCCAGCACCATCATCGGAGACGGAAATAACCGTTTGGTTGCCCTGTAAAAATGACTCGATTTTAATTTGTCCTACAGCCGATTTGCCACGCCCCTGACGTTCATGAGGTGGCTCAATACCATGGGTAATCGCGTTATTAACCAAATGGGTCATGGGATTATAGAGTTGTTCCACAATCATTTTGTCGATCAGTACATCACGTCCAACCAACACCAGCTCAGCCTGCTTATTCAAGCGATGAGAAATATCACGTACTGCTCGGGGTAAGCGATCAGCCGTTTGAGCAAACGGAACCATGCGAGACTTGTTTACGCCTTCTTGGAGTTGAGTCGTAACCTGGCGGAGGTTTCGCGAGACCTGCTCTGTCTCATCTACTAAAAATTGAATATCGGATGCCGACTCTCTCACCCGAACAATCAGTTCAATCATTTCTTGAGAAAGAAGATGAAACCCGGTAAATCGGTCCATTTCTAACGCACCCAAACCCTGTTCATCTTCTGACTCTCCCTCAGCGGCAGCGGCAGTTAGGGTTTTAATCACGGGTGTTCCATTTCCATTTCCACCTGACTCCCCAGCGGTAACGGCCACGGTCTGACGACTCGCTAATAAGGCTCCTTCAAGCAGGGTCCGCTCGTAAAGATCTTGCATTCTTCCGCCAACGTCACTCAGCTTTTGGACCTGGTTTAAGAGATTATCGAGAAATTGCCGTAGTTTTTCTTGCTCTCCTTCCAAGGTGTTGCGGTTGACTACTAATTCCCCAATCAAGTTGTTCAAACTATCCAGCTGGCGGACGGGGACCCGCATGGTTTGCTCAAAGAGCTGATTGGCGACAGCTCTCGCTGGTAACAAAGGGCGACCTGTTTTCGCTTGTGGCGCCTGGCTCGCAATCGCCCGATTGGTCTGCTCAAGTAATTGCTCCAAATCCTTAAACTTATCATCTTCATTCGATGAGCTTTCAGGAATACTAAGGGATTCGGCTAATGCGCTTAGGGATTGATGAGTTGGTAACTCGATAAATGCGGAGAGCTGTTCAAAGTCTTGTTCACTAATAACTACTGATACGGGGGACTCTGTCTCGATGAGTAAGTCTAAGGTGTCGATAGCCTCGTAGAAAATAAGGGTCTTCGCTGTCAAGGCTTCTGGCGTCATTACGGTGGGTGTTGACAGATGGGGACTTTCTACTCCAGTGTGGGTGAGATTTAAATTGAGGAGCCCGGCCAATTCATCAGCGGGGCTCATATCTTTTGCTGACTGCGCTGCTAAACTCTCAGCATCATCTTCAAATAAAGCCAGGATCTCATTGCCGTCTTCTGCTGAGGGTACTGCGTTGGCATTGGACTCTAGATTTTCTCCTAAAGAGGAGAGATCATCATCAAAGAGGCTTATAAGTTCATTATCCTTGGATGATGTTGGCGCTGATTTCGACTCGTCAGATATGGACAGGTTCTCAACAACTGGAAATTCTTGAATATCCGAGATAGCTGTCTCGCCGACGATGGTTTCTCGTTCATCCTGTAATGAAAATGGCTGAGATGAGCTGAGACTAAATCCCTGGGTGGCCTGCTCTGCACCAATAGTCAGCGTTCGATCGTCTTCATTTATGCCAACTTGAGTCTTATTGGCATCGGTAGCCATATTCTGCTCAGATTCAAGCCAAAAGTCTCCATGGGAGGTTGCCGTCGCATCAGCAGATGTAAATTGAGTGTCGCTTGGCCAATTGGTTGCTTGAGCTACTACTTGGGAGACTGAAGTTGGGGCCAAAATTCTGAGCGTATCGGAAACCAACAGTTTTTTTCCTTGACCTTCGCGTATTAGCTCTGCACCGGCTTTGATTTCCCGCACAATTTGGCGAGCGGTATTCTGATAAATATTTCTGCGATCACCAATTGCCGCTTTACTAATTTCGCTGAGTTCGACCCAAGGACGTAGTTTTGCCTGCTTACCCATGTTGGATAGTTCTTGGCAAAGGGACTCAAAACGACGTCGCTGTGCCTCACCATCTCCCTGCTTCATGACCTTCAGCATATCTGCTAACTTTTGCAACACACGTTTATAAAATGCGTTGCAATATTCAGGCTGACGATAGAGGGGCTTGTTATTGCCGGGGGACTGGGAGGGTTGATTCACAGCAAAAATCCTCAGTCATGGAGAGGGTATTTTTCAGGGGAGTCCGTACTTAGTTGTGTAATTTTAGCTGGGCTCACCGTAAAAAATGACTTTGGTGACAGCCCCTCATAAATTTACGGGTTTTTATTGAGACTTGTGTTGTTCAAAGACAGAGATAAAAGTCTTCGGAAGACTAAATTGGGTCTGGACCATTTGAGCACCAGCAATAGTAAGCTTGGTCTGCCCCTCAGACTACCCACAATTAGGGCTCAATCCAACAATTGTTAGTTATCGGTCTAACGAATAGCCAAATTCAGCCAGTTGGGCTTGAGATTCGCGCCACTTATTTTGAACTCGGACAAAAAGTTGTAGAAATACGTTCCCGCCGATCAGTTTAGAAATTTGCGCCCGTGCCTGTGTGCCAATCTTTTTGAGCATCGTCCCTTTCTGTCCAATAATAATTCCTTTTTGAGAACTGCGTTCAACGTTGATGACCGCATGGATCCGGGTCATTTTAGGTGTCGTCTCAATTTTCTCGATTTGGATAGCCACCGAGTGGGGAATTTCTTGGCGGGTCAATAAGATGATTTGTTCACGAATGAGTTCGGCCATAATCAGTCGTTCCGGCTGATCTGTAATAAGTTCTGGAGGGTAATAATAAGGACCGACGGTTAACTGCCCCATTAATTTAGCGAGCAGAGTTGCGAGTCCATCCCCTGTGAGGGCCGAAAATTTGAAGCAGGACCATTGACGCGCTTTTGCGATCGCAAAATAGCCTTCATCTAGCTGGGTGGATTTCGGGGGTTGAGCATCAGATTTATTGATTCCTAAAATGACCGGGGTCTTTTGCGTTGCTAGCATTTGGGCCACATAGCGATCGCCGCCGCCAATGGGACTACTGCCATCCACAATGAATAACAACACATCAACCAGCTCCAGCGTGCGTTGCGAATTGGCGACTAACACCCGACCCAATTCGTGATGAGGTTTGTGAATTCCAGGAGTGTCGACAAAGACAATCTGTCCGGTGTCCGTGGTCAAAATACCCCGAAGACGGTTTCGAGTAGTCTGGGAAACGGGCGAGGTGATGGCAATTTTTTGACCGACGAGTTGATTCATCAACGTTGACTTTCCCACGTTGGTACGCCCGATAATCCCGACAAAACCTGATCGAAAATCCGGGGGCGCTGAAGGAATCGGTGGAGGCACGCTCAGGTGTTCATGACTGGATGGTCTCGGAACTTGTAAAGGCATCAGTATAATTTGGGCATGGAGCGATAAGGGTTGGCTCAACTCAATAAACTGAGTTTTCTAGGGGGCTAGGTTTCCCAATACATCATGGCTAAAACATATTCACCTTGATTAACTGATTCGCAATAGGAGACATCGTAAACAAGGCCGCTGGCGCTAGCACAGACATCCTGGTAAACAGGCATAGCGCCAGGAGGGAATGCAAGTATTTGATACAGTCGCTGACCAGCCTGTACATAGCTATTAAGCGGGGCTCGATTCTGAATAATGCCGCCAGCTGGGGCGTAATACTTGGCCAGATTATGACGACCCACCAGGCGAATGGGTGTGGTTTTGATGTGAGTTTCCGCTTGGGGAAAGAACCCCTTAGCTTGCAAGTAATTGCGAATCCCCGCGCTCCCGCGTTTCAGGGAGGTGGGAGATAGGTGCATTCCGCTGCCGTACTCGAGTGTCCACGTTTCTCGATCAAATTTAAGCGGAGCACCCAATTTAGCCAGCACGTCTTCATATAAGAGCCAAGGCTTGAAGCAGGCCTCATCGTAGGATACGCCCTCATAGCTTTCCATCAGGATGCCGTAATCGATCAAAAAATAGGGGGCACTCTTTTCGCGGCTACTAAAGCAAAATAAATAGTCGGTGCCTCGATTACTAGAGCTATGAAGGTCCAAGATATATTGAGCATCTACAGATAAACGCTGCAGGATATAACGATATCGCTGATAGTAGGGAACACTGGCTGAGGTGGCAAACGCTTCAGCTTCTCGCTCAAGAGCCCTTTGTAACCGCAGACAAAAGTTGGCTTCAATCTGGGCCGCCGGTAAATGGATTTGTGATCGCGCAAAAGTTTCAATATCGCCCCAAACTTGGGAGTAATCCCAGAAAATACGATTCCAATCTTTCCCGTCATAAGGGTTGAACCGCCCAGTCGCAAAAAAATGATTTCGCTGATTTAGACCTAAGGGATTACACAATGGAACGATACAAATCTCGCCCTGGAGCTGCTCAGGCGGCAGTAGAGTCAATTCTTCAATGAGGGACTGTAGTATGCCATTACCAACAATTTCTCCGCCGTGAAGGTTAGCTTGAAGATAGGCTTTTTTGCCGGGCTTACCGATGAATCGATAGACTTGCAAACTCAATACATCGCCAGAAGCAAGTTGAAGCAACTCAATAGTTTGAATGTCAGGAGAAGGCATAGGAATTTACAGCCAAAAACGGCATCATCATTAACCGCCAATGCCCAGTCGCCCCGCCAAGCTAGGGCTAAGGGGAACCAGAGTCGCCAACATTAAAAAGAGCAATAGTAACCCCCAAGCCGCACGAGTATCACTGGGTTCCGTTAATTCATTAAGGCTGGGACGCTCTAACTCTCGCTGTAAAAAGAGAATAATCGCCGCCCAATATAGCGGAATCGGGTTAGCAGGATTGAGCAACGTCACAATCGCTAAAACGATTAAAGTAGCAATCGTCGTACGACGGGCTGTTTGGCGACCGTATACAGCTTGAACAATTCGGCCTCCGTCAAGTTGACCCGCTGGAAGTAAATTCAGGGCAGTAATGACCAAGCCCAACCAACCCACCACCGTCAGCAGATTGACTTCAACGAGTACCTGCTGAACTACATCGCTTCCCAGTACGACTCGCGCTAGAGAGCCAACCAGAATTGAGCTTTGTAGAAATTCACTAGGAATCCGAAACCCCGAGTCAGGCTGGGATAAGGAGAGCCCCACCACCAGAAAAAATAATGATAAAGCCCCTCCTGCAGCTGGACCGGCAAAGCTAATGTCAAATAACGTAGTCCGATTGCGCAGTAAGGATTCAAAGCGAGTGATGGCTCCAAATGCACCAATTTGCCAACTCGGTAAGAAGAAAGGAATGCTGAGTTTAACGTTATGGCGCTGGGCGACCACCCAGTGGGCGATTTCATGGGTCACAAGAACTGCAATCAGACCGCTCACCAAGGGAAGCACTTCGGCAAAACGACCCAGATTTGAAAACCAGTCAAACCCCAACAACAAGCCCCCAGTTTCACAGCAGGTTGCCACTAAGGCAATAAACAAGACGACGGCCAAGTTTTTTTGAGCTAGGGTGGTTGTCCGAGGGTCGCGACTGCTTGGTAAGAGAACAACGACTGGCTTTTGCTCGGCATTTTCGACAAGAAATAAACGATATTTATCGCCGACTTTTTCCGTTAAGCGTCTACTTAGCTGAGTGTGGACTTTCTCCGGCTCTCCCCGTAAATTACCGCGAAAAATAGCACCTTCCTCGTAGGGGATGGTCTCAGTGGCAAAGAAAGTATCAACACTAAAAATGCTGCGAACGGTCCCGAGTTCTTCCGGATCAATGCGGGCTAAAACCGGTTCCTCGGCCGTAACAGTCGTTTCAGGGCTTGACTGGTCCTTGGTGGCATCTTCTTTCTCTGAGCGAGTGGAGGATTCTAGGGTGAGCGGCGACGTTTTTTCACCTTTCATGTTTGCTGCTGCTTGTCGTAGTCGAGTGCCCAAATAAATGTATAGAGCTACAGACACAAGCAATAGCAATAAGATTCCTGCCAAGTTAATAACGACTCCAAATGCGAACAGTCCGAAAAATAGAAGCCACGGCGCCATTAAAACGACCGTTTGCAACCAAGCCAATAGGCCGACGCGACCAAAACGGCGGGAACGGGTAAAGCCCCAAGCCAATATACTGAAGGCAGCTAAGGCAATGATGGCGAAGACTCCTGATTCAGAACCGGTGAGCATAAGCTGACAATTAGGTCTCCTGGGATCAACCAGCAAAAATGTAGACATCCTTGAATCTTATCGTGGACCTAGGATGTGGCGTCGTTAAGGGCTGCCCGCAGATCTCCGTTAGCTTGAGTCAATAGGGCTTCTCCTTCATTGGCGGAGAGTCCAGACCAATGCATTAGTAGGGCGAGCTTGACCCGGCACTCGCTTTTTTCCAGGAGTGTCGCAGCGTCCACTCGAGGGAGCTGCGTGAGATCTTCCAAGATGCGGACGGCTCGATCGTAGAGCTTGCTGTTAGTGACAGCGACGTCTACCATCCGATTGCCATAGACTTTGCCAATTCGGACCATCGTGCCTGTAGACAAAATATTTAACGCCATTTTGGTGGCAGTGCCAGCCTTGAGCCGAGTCGAGCCCGCTAAGAGTTCAGGTCCTGTCACAATTCGAATATCAATATCTGCGGCAATCGGAGCTTGCTCTGCGGGGACGCAACTCATCGCTACTGTTGTGGCTTGTCTTGCTTGAGCTGCCCCCAACGCGCCGAGCACATACGGGGTCGTCCCCCCGGCAGTAATCCCGATGACAATATCTTTCCCGTCAATCTGTCGTTCTGCGATCGCGGCCGCGCCAGCAGACCGCTCGTCTTCCAGTTTTTCCGAGCTGCGCAATAAAGCGGGTGCGCCTCCTGCGATAATTCCCTGAACTAACTCAGGGGGCGTACAAAAGGTCGGGGGGCATTCGGCGGCATCCAGTACACCTAATCGACCACTTGTACCAGCGCCGACATAAAATAAGCGCCCACCTTGCTGAATAGCTTGGGCTGACGCGTCAATCGCCGCTGCGATGGACTCCTTCGCGTTGGCGATTGCCTGCAGCGTAAATTGGTCTTCTTCGTTAAATAAAGTCACCAGTTCTACGCTAGAGAGCTGATCGAGCTCGGTAGATCGAGGATTGTTTTGCTCGGTGGTGAGATGACCTCGTTCAGAAATGTCAAGATTTGGCATGGAATCCCAGGCTTTAGGGGCACAAAAAATGATGGCGTTTAAGGCGATAGAGAGGCGCTCCTATCGGATCTTTTAAAGCAAATTTTCCAGACGACGACGAAGGCTCTCAAGTTCGGCCGCAGAAAGATCGGTTGTGGAGCCACGTTGAGAATCCTCTGAGTCGGCTTCTGACTTTAATGGGTCAAGATTGGCTTCTGGCGGAATTGCCAGGGTGTCAGCGGGAATTTGTTGGCATTCATAGCCAGCACTTTGACAAAATTCTTCAATTTCTTCGGCATCCATCGCTTCCACCGTCAGTCCAGGAAAATCTTGAGCTTC
>JBCDHF010000099.1:0-12486 GCA_038750375.1 Cyanobacteria bacterium P01_H01_bin.15 | reverse complement strand
TGAAAGTATCTGCCTGAATCTATACATTTAGGAATAAGTAAAAAATTGGTTGTCCGCCTTTGATAGGGAACGTTATCAACGCTGTTAAGTCGGTCTCAGTGACATTCCCATTAAATTGTTAGGGAGAGCTAGGCCATATACTTGGAATCGTTGAGTTCGAATTCACGCTTGGCGTCGATTAATTCAGTATTGAGTGCAGCTTCATGAGCTCCCTATTAGAAGTCAAGAACTTAATCTTGCGTCTTGGAAATCGTCTGGCAAGAAGTTTTATCTCCTTGCTGAACACTCTATTGAGCCTAATTCCACGCTTGTTCCGCTCGATTTCTAAGCGCGAGAAGCTATCTAAGTCTGGATTTGTACTTCCTATCGCGGCTGTGGTGGTCTTGGCTTCCACCCTGTTGATTGGCACTCTTTTAACAAGGTCAAGCTTTCGGGCTCAGAACGTAGCCGACTACCGAGTCACCCAAGCTACCTTGGACGCTTCTGCTCCGGGTGTAGAGAGAGCAAGAGCAAAGCTGGATGCCTTATTTAACGATTCCAGATTGCCTTTTAACATTCCCTCTGATCAAGCATTGTTGGGCTTATTAGCTGATGATCGCTATTCGCTAGACGATGAGGACCGTTTGCTGGTTCGTTTTGATATTGACAGTAGCAACTCAATCGAGTCCAGTTTGAATACAACCCCGACTCAGAATCTGCCGCTAAATCAAGATGAAGCGACCAACTCGGCATGGCGTTTTCCGATCGACACAAATAATAATGGGCTCTATGACAGCTTTGTATTATATACCTTAGCACTTCGAAACCCTCCCGTTCAACAGGGGCAGTTTGCAAGGGAACGGGTTCCTATCGACGCAAGGGCTCTTCCGCAAGCTCAAAATGAACTCCAGGAAACGTGTAATGCTAGCCTCAACACTAGCGCTGCGTTGGTTAATAATGAAGGCTGGTTTCAGCAGGCGAACGGAGAGTTCGCTAAGTCATTTTTTGTATATGTTGCAACGATCCCTATTACCGATGTGTCTGCTGCTGTCGCCAGCAGCAGTTCTGGTAACATTGCAATCGTTAGAAACACTTCAGTAACTACTAATGATTTTGAGGTTTATCCGTCTGGTGGCAACCCTGTGTTTGCCGGATTAGAACTACAGCAAGATCGAGCTAAGCTGCCGCTAAATGTTAATGCAATTGCGTACGATAATGATCTTGAGATGTCAGTGGGTCCAGCCTTTGAAATTAATGGTCGAATTTTCACCAATGGAAATTTATTAATTAGTGAACTTGATGGTATTTTCCTGAGACAAGTTAGCAGCGTATTTTCTTGCTATTACAACATTGACTACAGTAAGGTTTTAGTCGGGGGGAATTTTAATTTTGGCGCTTCTTTTTACACTCGTTCTGCTGGTGGTCGAGGTATTTCAGTTGATCAGTATAACGGTGTCGGGCAACCTGTTGTCACGACGAGACCAACATTAGATGAATCTGATATTACAGTTGATGCAGTACCAAGTGAAACTGCCTATAACGGGCAAGCGTTTGAATTGAGACTCAACTCGTTAGCTGACAGCGCCTTTACTTCGGCGGGTTTGTCCGGATTGAACTTCAACGGATTCAATCTCACCGGTACTGGAGTGGGCAATCTCCCGACAGAAGTTGTCCGCTCAGTAGAAGCTAAGTTGAAGCGCCCGAGCCCCCCTCCTCTTAACGATGATTTGATATTAGCGTCTCTGGAAGATTATTTTCGAGTGCGAACTCGTCGAGTTCCCTATGCGGAGGTCCCTTATAGACCCAATGGCCTTTATACGAACGCAGAAGTCGTTGATAATGCGGTTGGTTCTGGTGATTTATTACAGCCTCCCAATAAATGGATGTATCCATACGATCCTAGCGATGGTGTGAGTGAGTCTGGATACTCAGAGTTGCCCCTGAGAAAAAACGGTAGCAGTAAACTTTTTCTCCCAGCTTCTGCGTTTGAAGAAGTTGCCAGCGCTGGTATAGAGCAAAATGTTGGTGATCGCATTTTAGTCGGAAATGGATTACCTCTTTTTTGGATTGACCCGAATACACAAGAGTACGTGACCGGTGATTCCGAGCAGCTTATAAATGGGATCTCCTGGGATTCTGGGACCGGAACCCGAAGTCGACGCACTCAAATGACGCCCCTAGTTGATGTGGGCGATATTGACCGAGATGGTTTTTGGGAATCTAATGCAGCTTTTCGTGACCCGATTGAGGACGAAAGGCGTGGTGGTTTAACCATCGTTACTGGGGCTGGAATTTATCTTCCTTGGGATGGTCAAACAACTGTTCCGACCGCTGCCGCTTCTGAGACAATCGTCTGGCCGGATTCTTTCCCTCAACCCTCGAGTAATCCGGCACATCCAAACTACAGCGATAGACCGGGAGGAACTCAATCATTAGTTTGGGACACCTTAAGTACAGCTAATCCACCTCCGCAGCTCGGCGGACCCTTAACTGCAGTCACTCCAGTTTCCCCAGACTTAAGTCCTAGACCGTACTTGCAGGCGCGCGGCACTGTTGTGTATCATTACTTGTACGACACTAGTAGTTCGGATGGAAATAGCGATGGCAAACCAGATCCGATTGCTTGTATAAATACCTTTTACGATCCAACTAATGCAGTAACGGCAAACGGTTTTGACCGTTTAGGTACAGTCATTAATTCTGGCGGCTCTGTTAATGGTACTGTTTTGCCCCCACCGAATTTGGCTGAGACTGGAAATGTGGGAGCGTATTTGGCATATTTGGCTGCTCAGAACTACCCCAACGGGAGGAAAGTGAATCCGCTTTTAGCCGAAGCTCTGGCTGCTCCGAATCGTTCTGCGCGAACACTCGCTCAGCGTTCTGCAGTAGAAGCGGCACTGTGTGGCTTGCAAACTTTAGGGCTGGTCGGTACCGGGACTGCTCCGGCTGGCTATACGATTCCCCAGTTTGCCATTCGCGAAACTGCTTTCTTGGACTCCAGAGAAATTAAAAATTTAGATAATTACTATCTCGAATCCCCTGTAGGTGCTCGGACAACCCGCGGCTCAGATAATTTACCTCTTGAGTATTATCAACCTCTAGAGATTAGAGCGACGGCAATTGATATTAATGCGCTGAGAACAACGACTGCTGGACCGACGAGTGGAGTTAGAGAATATATGATCCCAAACAGTGGAATCATATATGCCAGCCGAAATGACTCGCTGCCAGATGCCAGTGACATCGTAGATGTATCAGGAGAGCCAGCGCCATATGACGTTTACGATGACACCAATAACACTATTGTGTCTGATACCGAGCTGTCGGCTACGGACTATATCTTGGATCCTACTCGCCGTCCTAACGGATTTCTTCTGACAAATGGTGAAAGGTTATATCGGGAAGCGGCTTTCCGCCAAGAAGAAAAAGGATTCATCTTTGTGTCCAATGACCCCGTCTATCTAAGAGGGGACTTTAACTTACACCAAAATAGTTCTGGATTAGTGGGTGAATTTAATTCGCCGTTAACTGCGAGCAATTACAACACTCTTGGACAGAATGACAGTGATTTTAACCAAAATTTTGCCTGTCGAAACGGAGACCCTCGCCTGCCGTCTGCAGCTTGTTCGAGCATCGCGAACTCCGATGAGTGGCGTCCGGCTAGCGTTCTCGCTGATGCATTAACCTTATTGTCCTCTTCATTTCGGGAAGGATTCAGAGACGAGGGTAACTATGAACTCAACTTTTTCCGCATAGACCAGCTTGCGGATCCCGATCCCGACGTCAATCCAGGTATTGATCTTGAAGATCGCTTCACTGCATGGAATGGATATTTACAGCGAGGAATTTGGGGAAACTATTTTGCCCTCAATGGTTTAAGTAGCGGAGCCATCACTGATGAGGTTCCGGGAACGACGATTGCGCAACCGACTGTTGTCCCTCCGCCCTTTGTGCCATCCACCTCAACAACCCCGACTGCGAATCTCCGAAACTTTACGAATGCGACAGACGAGTCTTACCGAGGTGACCCCCGACCCGGCGGATCCGGGAGTAATCCTTATGCGAGTCTGTTTACTAGGAGTGGCGGGTATGTAGGAAGTACTTACTTTAATAATTTTGCGACCCCGGTTCAGCGTAGACAAACCTTTGACCATTACATAATGGAATATTGTCCTAAAGTCACGGTCACTGCCTGTGACGATGGTGACTGGTTTGTAGATCATATAGCTGGGACCAAAGCTTCAAGCTTGATCGGTCAATCTTTATCATCTGCGAGTGCTTCACTGCTTGGGGGGACAACTGCAAACGCACCTAATGCGGCTGCTGCTCGATATCCTCGCAGAGTGGCCTTCCTGCGAGACCTTACCAGTTCTTCGGAGTTGGTTCTTATCAACGGCTCGGGCGTTTCCGAGAATTTTGGTTCTGCCGCGGCGCCAACGATTTCTAACAGTCGCTCAACAAACGTTAATGGCTTTAAACCGCAAGCCATTGGGATTGATAGCGCTGGAGATATTGTCGCGTTTGATCCCTGGAACTACGCAACTGACAATCCAGAGGATGTAGCTAATGCGCTATGGTTTGCTACTCTCTACGAAAACCGCGGAACTCTTCAGCGTTCATGGGCTGCAGATCAGCCTCTGGATTATGATGTCCGAGCTTTTTCTTTGGTTCCTCTGAGTGGGAAGCAACTAATCCATTGTTAATCCCTGTATTGAGTTCTCAGTATCCCGGCCTTCGTATTGGGGACGTCAATGATAGAACAGACATCACTACTTTTGGGCAAAGTCCGCAAGCAACCGCCTCTCTGGTGTTTACAACTGGCTGGATGCAACCCGCTGCCAACGACGCTACTTACAACTTAGTCATGGCTGTCGGTGATAATCCTACCCGCCCTCCGCGATTTTGTCGTCGGCCGGGCCCGACTTGTCCCTTTTCTGTACAGATCTTTGAAGAAGATGGAACGCTAACTTGGATTGACCATTACGGTGATTCCAATGGAGGTGTCCCAAACTTACCTCGACTGTTAGAGAACTGGCAATGGCAGGATGTCGGTTCTGCCTACAATGTATCGATTCGGGGTTCTTTGATCGAATTGCAACGGTCTCGCTATTCGACAGCACCCATCACACCGATTCCGCTGGCTAGAAATGCGATCAGATCTAGTCCCAGAATTAGGCCGACCGATGACCAATTAAAGTATGGACCGTTCGGTTATCCGCAGCTTTATCCAACTAATGGTGAGTCAAGGCGCGCTCCTTCGAGGGTGGCTCCAAGTAGAGACTGGGGTTATGACGTCGGGCTTCTATCCCAACAGCCGGATCTTTTTTCTAGTCAGTTTGTTTTAGATGCGGGCGAGAATCCGAATGAGTTTTATCGGGAAGTGGAACAGGATGATCCTTGGGTTCAGACGTTGCTTTGCTCCAAATTAATCATTCCAGGTGTAGGTCAGAGTACCAACGCTGTTGATGACAATCTACGCCCGACGGACTATTGCACTCAAAAGACTGGAGGATGATTGGTTATGTTGAATCAGAAGTTACGCTTCCAAGCACTATTACACATGAACTCTGAGGAGGGTGTAACGCTTGTCGAGACAATTGTAGCGGTTCTCCTGATGTCGGTTCTATTGGTCGTCATTTCCCCTGCTATCGCTATCAACGTTGCATCCCGTGTCCAATCTAAACGCGTTAAATTGGCTGTAGATGCAACCGCCAGCTATATCGTCGGCGTCCAGTCTGGGCGCGTCGCTGCTCCGCCGATTGCCACTAGTGGTAGCGTCCCTCCGTCTACAAGCGCGACGTTGAGCTGCAGTGATAATGCTTTGTGCACTTCGCCGTCAAGCTATGATCTTTATTGCATTGATGGAAATAATGACAGGCAATGTACGACTGATGGCGCTTTTGATATTATTATTCAGTCGGTTGGTGTTAGCGCTGACACCTCAAGCGGCGCACCCTTTCAAGGCTATCAGTTGATTACAAGAGCATATTCTGCAACCGCATTTGCCAACAGTGCACCTAATTTACAGATCTTGTCTCGCTCCACTCCTAATGTCAGACAGCAGTCGGCATTTTCTGCGGATCTTGATAGTACTGCCCCTCTAGTGCAGGTGGTTACGGATATTGTTCCCGCCGGATTCATCGAAGAAGAGGCCTATGAGGATCTGTGCAGACGAATCAACAAACCGGTGACGGGTGCAAGCGTTGGCGAATGCCGATGATGGGAGGGGAATGTACTAATCATGATTGATCAACTGCTCAGGATCGGCTTACGTCCGCAACGTCAGCGACATTCTAAGAAAGGTTTTACTCTTGTTGAACTGCTGGTCGCATCCATTCTTTCATCACTAGTGATTGCTCCCATTGTTGGTGTCATCTCGAGTGTTTTGATTTCCGAAAAGAACGAGGAAGTGAAATCTAAATCTCAGCAAGAGCTTCAAAATGCGCTTGCTTTTATTGAAAGAGATGTTGAGCAAGCTTTTTATATCTATGACCAGGCAGGGTTGTCTGCAATTACAGGGGACTACAGCACTTCTATTTGCAGCTCTGCGGGTTCTTCTTCATGTACAAATATTCCGGTCAGTAACGATCGAATCCCTGTACTAGCTTTTTGGAAGCGCGATAAAGTTGGCGGTGTTCCGGCTTTTGACCCTGCCGGGCTGGGAAGTTCTTGGGATGAAGAAACTTTTGTCTACACTCTTGTCGTTTATTATTTGACCATTGACAATAATACAACCTGGTCCGACGCCGCTCGCATCACTCGATGGGAAATCAGTGATGGGGCTCGTTTCCCAAACGGAGCATTAGTTCCGAGCCCCGCAACTACTAGCACGAGCACTTGCCCGCAAGATGGTGGCTTCGAGCGTGATTGCGGATTTCAATTGTTTGATTTTGATGAGGGGCAGCCTTTCGATACCCGCATGCAGCAATGGACGAAAGTCCCGGCGGAAACTTTTACCGCTAGAGCAATTGTCCTTGTGGACTATATAGATCAGTCGGATTTATCGAACGCAGATGTTCAATGTAAATTCGACCCGCGCTTCAACCCAAGCACTTGTCTGCAAAACGCTGGAGCAGATATTTGCCCTGCAAACTATACACAAGTCCCTGATTATAATAATTCGGGAGTTGGGGCTAAGTTTAAGACTCTCAGTTTCTTTGCCTGCGTTAATGATGATAATTTTACAGCTCAAATATTTTTGCGCGGAAATTCGCTTGCTCGTTTACCCAAGTCCTCTTCCGCAGTTTTCAGTGAGAGCAATGAATTGTTTTTCCCGACGGAGCGTACTGAAGTAAGAGCCAATGCGTTTGTCCCTTAAATTATCTGACTGATATGCTTAACTTCCCCTTCGAGAAAGAATCAGTACAGAGGCTAGAGCAAGATGGCTTTACCCTGGTTGAACTGCTTGTGGTCATATTATTTGCCACTATCTTAGGTACTTTGATAGCGCCATCTTTTGTTGGATTGTTGAACCGCATCAGGCTTAACGAGGCGGCAAGTGCGACCTATGAAGTCATGCGATCGGCGCAGATTGAAGCGCAACGCCAAAAATTGGATATACAGGCTAGCTTTCGTCAAGATCCCACGGATGCCACAAAACTTCAATATGCTATTCATCCCGTTTTGAAAGATGTCAATGGAAATAGGACGGGGAATGGAATTCCGGCTAATCCTGGCTGGCAACAAGGAGGGCGGGCTGTTATCGAGGACGATAATATTAATGGACGGTGTCCTACAACTTTCCAAAAATCAAGTTCATCACCTATCTGTGCGACCCCGGGTCCTTACTATGTCACCTTTAATTATTTTGGGGAAGCTCTCAACCTTGGCAAGATAACCTTGTCTACTGGTTCAACTGCTGTCCGAAGGTGTGTAACTGTTTCAACCTTGATTGGGACATTAAATACTGGACTCAACAATGAATGTGATTAAAGTGGCGAATGAGGCGTTTCTTTATGAAAGACATAACGCACCCAATCATTCTTGCGGATTCAATTCTCGATAATGCGAGGGGTGAACCAAGAAGTTCTGGGTGATTGCCAAGTATATCTGGCGGTTATAGCGCTAACAGTTCAGGGAATTCGGAGAGCAGAGCCTGGCTTAGCCAGTTCAACGCAATTGGAGTAAAGTAGCTATGAATTTGAGTAAATCTCGCCTTACTTTGCGCGAGATCAAAAGTTCAGAAAGATATTGATTCACCCTGTGATTAGTTGGCAAACATATAGCGTTTTATTTATTGAACAACAGCCACCGGCATGCCAATCTCAACTTGTTCGTAAAGTGCTCGGACGTCATTATTAAGCATTCGAATACAGCCATGGGAAACCGCTTGCCCGACCAAATGTTCCCCTGGCGTCCCATGAAATCCAATAAAATCCTTGCCATCCGTCCAAAATCCGATCCAACGATCGCCTAGAGGATTACTGGGTCCTGGGGGCACTATGCTGCCATTCCATGGGTGTTCCCAAGACGGATCCTTGAGCATTTGAATAACTTCAAACTCGCCTTCCGGGGTCTCCCAACCTGCCTTCCCTACTGCGATAGGGTAGCTCACAATTTCTTCGTCGCCCCGATATAGATAAACACGCCGCTTGCTTAGGCGAATCACCAAACGCATCGTATCTGGCTGAGGAAGATAGCTTTGGGGCTCCAGCACTGGCAAGTCAGGCGACTTCAGCCAAGACATTTCTGCTCTAACAGGCGCTGTAATCGGGATAAAAGCCAATCCCAACGTGCTGAAAGTAAGCAGAGAACGGCGGAAAAGCGGATTCATAAGTGCCAAGCAGAAGATATATTTTTGGCTATTGTACGAAGACTTGGTCCCGAACGACAGCCGTTTAGCCAAACGAACTGTCGAAAACACATACAGTGATTCCGGCTACTTTCTATCTGTCGTATCTTGAAAAGCTCCTAGCTTAGGCAATTAATCCGGAGCGAAGGGCTCGAACAGCGGCTTGAGTTCGATCTTCGGCGCACAGCTTATTGAGGATATTACGGACATGGGTTTTGACAGTTCCCACTGTAATGTAGAGCTCATCAGCAATGCCGCTATTGCTATGACCGTCAACAATCAGCTGCAATACTTCTAGCTCCCGGTCAGTCAGAGGAGATGCGGCCAATATCTGATTGTATTCAGGATTGGCTCGCTGAATCGACACAGTATCTTCCGTTTCTAGCGCTTGCAGTACGCCGGAAGGAGAGAGGTGGTTGAGCACAACTTTGGCGACGGCCGGATCAATCCAATTTTGTCCGTCATGGGTCGCTCGAAGTGCCACGGTCAACCATTCACCGGTCGTTTCTTTCATGCAATAAGAATCGGCTCCAGCGGCAAATGCAGCCAAAACAGTCTCTTCTTCGCTTTGCAGTGTTAACACCACAATTTTTAAATCGACATCCGGGCAGGCATCCCGTAAATGTTTGGTCAATTCAATCCCGGTCATATCCGGTAATCCAATGTCAACCATCACGAGATCGGGCTGGAGTCTTTGAACTAAGGCGAGTCCTTCATTGGCGGTAGCAGCTTCGCCAACTACCCGAAAATCCGGTTCTTGGTTGAGCAGCGATCGCAAACTTATGCGAGTCAGGCTGTGATCTTCAATGATGACAATGCGTAAGGGTTGGAACATAGTAATTAGAGGTGAAAGAGATGCCAATAGAGATTTTTCACAAAAGGTTAGCAGGGCGGAGCGAGAGCGCCAAAATTTCTGTACCCAAATTGAGACCGACGAATTAAGGCAAAGGGTCAAGTAATTCCGTAAATTAGGCGAAAAACACCGTGCTTATTTCTTAACGACCATTTCTAACAATCATATTCCGAAAAAAACACCCTCTCTAGCGCCTAATCCCTCAGCCGTTGCGCAAACCGTAATTTTGCGGAGCGTGCCCGAGGGTTTGTGTCAATTTCTTCATGGGTCGCCACAATTGGCTTTTTGGTCAGCCGTTCTAACATGGGATGATCGCGAAACCCGTGCTTGACCAGACGATCTTCTAAGCTATGGAAGCTAATTATCCCTAAGCGCCCACCTGGTTTGAGCCATTGCGGTGCTAATCGCAGCAGCGCTTCTAGGGCTTCTAATTCTCCGTTCACCACAATTCGTAAGGCTTGAAAGGTTCGGGTCGCTGGATGAATCCGTCCGTATCTTTGACGAGGGGGAAAGACACTTGCGATCGCAGATGCTAGGGTCGCTGTGTCTTGGAAGGGTCGCCTCTCGACAATACGGCGAGCGATTCGACGCGATAATCGCTCTTCGCCATAACGGTAAATCCAATTTGCCAACTCGGTCACGTCTGCCTGGTTGACCAGACCTTGAGCCGTTAGCGGTTGACGGCGATCCATCCGCATATCTAATGGACCGGCGGCTTCTGGACGAAAACTAAAGCCCCGCTCCGCTTGATCCAGTTGAGTTGAGTTAACGCCTAAATCGGCGACTATGCCATCAAACCGCTGTGCTCCCGGTTCAAATTCTGCAAAATTGCCACGCCAGAAATGGACCCGGGATACCCACGGTTGCAGGCGGGTTTGGGCAGCGGCTAGAGCCTGATCATCACGATCGATTGCCCACAACTCACTGTCGGATGTCTGCGCCAAAATCTGCTCGCTATGACCGCCGCCACCAACAGTGGCATCTAAATATTGCCCATCCGTTTTCAGATCCAAACCGGCAACTGTTTCTCGGAGCAAGACGGATTGATGATTAAAAATCATTAACGTAAGAAAGGCTTCTCTCTTAAAAAAAACCTGAATTAAATGCGGGTCCTAAAGTTTCGCCCCTATAGATTAGAAATATTTAAGGAAATTTAGTCAGCATCACTGACTCCCAGGAACATCATTTCTCCAAAAGAGTTCTGAGAACCCATGCTAACTTAGCTTCCTGCTTACTAAACTCTGGTATTGCTGGCGCCCATGATTGCAAAATCCGCTTTTTCCGCCCGTTGGAAGCAACTTTTTGCTCAAATATTGGTTTCTGGAGCTTTGAGCACTGGTGCCTTAACGCTGATAAATACCGCTCCTATTTCTTGGGAATTTGCTTTGCGAGTGGTGCAAGCCCAGAATTTTAGTGACGCTCAGCTCCGGAACTACGCCCAAGCAGTATTGGATATGGAGGTGCATCGGCAAGAAGCCTTTATCGAGCTTAAACAGGTTTTGGGTAATAGGCCCGTGCCCAATATTCAATGCAATAGTCCTCGATCCTATCGAGGTCTTCCCCGTAAAGCACGCCGAATCGTTCGTGATTATTGCCGCCACTCAGAAGAAATTGTTACCACTAGCGGCTTGACGGTTTCTCAATTCAATTCGATTACAACTCGAGCTAATTCGGATATTGGGTTGGAAAAACGCATTCAAAATACCATGCTAGACATTCGTACGGAACAGCGTCGAGCATATCAAAAGTCAGCCTGAGTAGTTCTCGCCCGATATTTTTTTTCTGATATCGAGATCAATTTGTGATCGTAAACGGGTTAGTTTGACACCGTTAATTGTTATGGCAGCCGCCTCTTTACGAAGGTAGCTGTTACGCTAGGGCGCTCAAGAATTATGCAACTCAAAAGTAGAAGTGTCCTAGGTGGTCTGGTGAAGGCCATTATTTCTGGTCAAAGCCTTGGTCAACTCGCTACCCTGACCTAATGAAATAGAGTTGTACTGACGAACAATCCTTGATTACTTTTTCCCGCGTAGAACGTTCCCACAAAAAGGATGCGCCCTCAGTGAATTGGGTTTTGCCCCTAACGGCTGAGCAACGTCAACGTAGCCGCCAAAAGCTGAGCATGGGCAATATTGAGTTAGGATTGACGCTCCCTCGAGGCACGGTTTTACAGGCGGGCGATTGGTTAATGGCCGAAACGGGGGAATGGGCTCGTATCGAAGCGAAACCCGAGCCTGTACTCACTGCGATCGCAAAGTCTCCAATGCAATTGGTCAAAGCTGCGTATTTTCTCGGTAATCGTCATGTGCCAGTGGAATTGGGCGCTCAATATTTACGCCTGAAACCGGACTCTGTGCTGGAAAATTTGCTGCAGCATTTAGGGCTTACGATTGTGAATGAGGTGCAGCCGTTTTCACCGGAACCGGGCGCTTACCACTCCTCTCATCACTAAGTCGTGGAAACTACTTTACTCAATTGGCTGCAGCTCTGTAGCCCCGCCTTGCCCGTTGGGGCGTATAGCTATTCTGAAGGAATTGAAACCTTGGCGGATCAAGGCGTTATTACGAGCGCGGAGGATTTAGAGGCGTGGTTAGGACAAGAACTCCAAACGGGGACTATTCGTATCGATGCGGCGATCGCGTATCGGGCTTGGCAGTTTTACCCTGATTGGCCCACGCTCAATTCTTGGAACGGCTGGTTAACTGCTTTGTGGGAAACGAAAGAACTTCGTGAGCAGAGCTGGCAAATGGGGGAATCATTGAGTCTCTTGCTCCCTCAGCTAGAGTCCAGCCTCGATTTTGCGCCGCTAACTAAACCCATAAACTTTGCGATCGCGTTTGGTATCGGTGGCAAAGTCATGGGT
>JBCDHF010000098.1:0-12491 GCA_038750375.1 Cyanobacteria bacterium P01_H01_bin.15 | reverse complement strand
GTATTGTGCTCAATCAAGCCGGTGTGCAGCGACTCAATCGCGCTAAATCTTCAACAACCGTCCCTATCGCTATGGGCGAGAAAGTTCTCTACAAAGGCGTGTGAGCCAAAAAAAGAGTCTTACAAAAGAGTTCAGTACTCCTCCGTAAAACTCAACGAATTCAATAAATTGAGATGATTGATGCTGATGCCGCCTAGCCGAGAATTTCGGCAGCGGCAGAGACCGCACCTCGGGCATCCACACCTAAGCCATTAACTACGCTTTCCAGAGCAGCCAAGGCCGTCAGCACATCGCGATCGCTAACAAAGCCCAAGTGACCAATGCGGAAAATCTTGCCTTTCAAGTGGTCTTGTCCACCCGCAAGACTAATATCAAACTGCTTTTTGATTGCTGAACGAACATCTTCGGCACCGACGGAATCCGGAATAACGGCGGTGACCGCATGGCTGGTGTGGCTATCGGAAGCGAGCAGAGGCAATCCGAGAGCTTTGACGCCAGCGCGAGTTGCCTGTGTCAATCGGGCATGACGAGCAAAAATATTGTCGAGACCTTCCGCCTGCATCATTTGCAGCGACGCCTGTAGACCAAACATCAAATTGACCGGAGGCGTGTAGGGCGTACTGTTTTTGCCGTTGGCTTTCTTGTAGGCACCCAAATCCAGATAAAACTTCGGCAAGGTTGCCGTTTCGTAAGCTTTCCACCCTTTATCGCTGACTGCAACGAAGCCGAGACCCGGCGGCAACATGTAGCCTTTCTGAGAACCAGAGGCGACCACATCCAAACCCCATTCATCGATCGGGACCGACGTCGCTCCTAGACTGGTAACTGCATCTACAATGGTTAACGCCTCGCCGTGGGCTTTCACGTGGGCATTAATGGCGGGTAAATCATTGAGCACCCCAGTAGAGGTTTCGGAGTGGGTCAGGATGACCGCTTTGATCGTTTTTTCGGTATCGGCAGAGAGCTTTGCTCCAAACTCAGCCGGATCCAGCGGTTGTCCCCATTCAGCGGTAATTTCTTCGACTTGCAAGCCAAACGTGCGAGCCATCTTGGCCCAGCGATCGCCAAACTTACCGTTATTGCCGACCAACACGCGATCGCCTGCGCTCAGGAAATTGATAATCCCGGCTTCCATCGCGCCGGTACCGCTAACGTTGAGCGTTAAGACTTCGCCTTCAGTTTGATGGAGCCATTTCAAGGCGGCATTGACTTCACCAATCAGCGCACTAAATTCTTTACTTCGGTGACCGATGGGATGCTGAGCCATGGCCAATAAGACCTTTTCCGGAACCGGGGTGGGACCCGGAATCATCAGCATGTGTTTACCGTCCATGATTTTCCTTTCCTTAACTCACTGAGAGCCGGTGAGCCCTCTTACAAAGACCACTAATATTAACGCACTGGCCAGCCGTATTTAACGAACATTAAGCTTCTTGGTGAGAAGTTGCCGTTGGCTGATCAGTACTTAAACTCCAGCGATAGTCGAAGTCTTGTCCGGTTTGCGAACAAAACGACTCAAAGTGTTTTTGCTGAGAAAAGGCTTTTCGCAAAGAAATGATCAATTCTCGCGCTTGCTCCCTGAGCGCAGGCTGTTGACTCGTCGCGGGTAACGTTTTCTGCTCCAGCATTTGCAGCAGTATTTCGTAGTGGACATGGGCGGGCAGCGGTATTTCGTTCATGGCGGCTGAATTGGGGGATAGTTGTGTTTCTCTTCTTAGCTAGATCGCCTAGGACTCTCTGGTTGGGAGTGGTTGGATTTCACGCGATTTAGCAGGCAATCACCGCTTCAAGAATAGTGGCGATTGTGATATTAGTTTTCCCTTTGCCTCTACAGCCGATACACATCCCAACTGAATCTGCGATCACAAGGGTCAGGACTCGTGAGCAGGGTTCGAGGTAGCTCGAAGTTATGTAATGATTTGTGACGAAATGAAACCGCTTAAAGTTGCTCGGGATATAGCGTCGGGATACCAGCTCCAGGATCGGGTTGCTTCACTAACGATTCGCCAATAAGCACCGCTCGGGCTCCGGCTGTTCCCACCGTTTGGAGATCGTCGGCAGTGTAGAGCCCAGATTCACTAACGACCAGGATATTGCGATCGCGGAGAGTTTCCCCGTGTTTAGCCAGCAAAGCAGTGGTGGTTTCCAGGCTGACTGAAAAATCTTCCAGGTTGCGATTGTTGATGCCGACGAGTTCTACACCGTCTAACTGAAGTACTCGCTCAAGTTCCTCTAGGGTATGGACTTCAATCAGTGGAGTAACCCCCACCGATTTACAAATTTTCAGGAAGTATTGCAGGTCTTGGTCGGTCAAGATTGCGGCAATCAGCAGTATTGCGTCAGCGCCTCGGAGTCGAGCCAAAAAAATCTGGTAAGGGTACAGCACGAAATCTTTGCAGAGTAGGGGTAAGTCGACCTCTGCTTGAATATTGGTCAAGTTTTCAAAACTGCCCTGGAAAAATTTGATATCGGTCAGCACAGACAAGCAGGTTGCACCCCCTGCTGCATAACTTTTTGCGATCACAACCGGATCAAAGTCTTCTCGAATCACCCCTTTACTAGGAGAGGCTTTTTTTACTTCTGCAATGAGCGCAGGCTGGGTTTTACCGGCCCGCAGAGCCTCCAGAAAGTTCCGAGAGGGAGGACAGTCCTGCAATTTCTTTCGCAGATCTTTCAGCGGTACGCTATCACGCCAATTTTCGACCTCCAGTTCTTTGTGCCAGACAATTTCTTCCAGGATGTTGTTAGGAAACATATCCGGGGCGGCGACCTGCAGACGAACGTCCTGGATTTGTCGGGAAGGATTGGGGCGACGGCGAATCTGCATGGAAGGCATGGGGTAAATCGTAAAAAATTAAAGAAGGCTAAAGTACAGCAAAAGTCACTTTCGTAAAGCGGCTTTTGCTAGCCAAAGAACTGTATAGCTTTCGCCAGAGCGCTTAGGACACTTCTGATTCTGAGTTGCCTAATTCTAGAGCGTTCTGGCATGCAGTCCCCCCCCTTAAGAAGGTGTCGGCTGCTATAAAACTGAACGATTTACAATCGATATTGCTTTACAGTTCTTTGGCAAAGCTTACATCTTATCGAACGCTGTGACTGAATTACTGGAGTAGTTCTATGAATTTTGCACTGACTGCCCCTTTGAATTTGGCTGAAATCCCGAACTATTTCAAATCTGTGATCGCAACCCAAGCGAGTCAACTCGATCAGGATGCCGATGCCTTGCGCAGAGCGTTTCAGCAACTCGGTCAACAGGGACTTTTGTGCCTGAACGTTTCCACCGAAAAGGGCGGTCGAGGTTGGCAATTGCCAAAAATCTCTCAATACACAGAACAACTAGCTCGGTATTCGGGTGCGCTCGCGTTTTTGCAAACGCAGCACCAAAGCGCCGTTTCTGCCCTAGCCGCTTCCGCCAATGAAGCACTCTATGAGTACTTACCTGCTGCCTTGACGGGAGCCCGTGGCATCGGTGTGGGTTTTTCTCAACTTCGGCGATCGCAAAGTCCACCTGTAACCGCCGGCGAAGTTCAGGGCGGATACCGAGTTCAGGGAACCATTCCCTGGATTACGGGGTTTGGCATTTTCCAGCAGTTTATGTTGGGCGCCCAGTTGCCGGATGGTCGCGCCATTTTTGCGTTGGTTGATTTTGTCCCTCAGCCAGGACTTAGATTCAGTGCACCGATGTCACTCTGTGCTTTGCAGTCCACTCAAACGGTTTCCGCTACTTGCGAAAACTATTTTGTGCCTTCTGAATTTCTGATTGATATTAAGCCCGCCGGTTGGCTGCAAACTCGCGATCGTAAAAATCCGCTTAGCCACAGCTTTTTTGCTTTAGGTTGTGCCCGAGCCGGGTTAGATATTTTAGAAGCTGCGCAAACCGAATCCATTCCAGAAATCGTCAGCGCATACAGCGCCCTCGACGAACAACTCAATCACTGTCGAACTGCTACTTATCAAGCCTTGGGGAGCGATCGGTTTCAAGAGATGCTCACTTTGCGATCGCAAGCCATCAATTTAGCGGTTCGTTGTGCCCATGCGGCCGTGACGGTTTCACGAGGAGCCGCCAACTACGCTGATCATCCTGCTCAACGTGTTTACAGAGAAGCTCTAGCCTTCACGGTTTTTGGACAAAATACCCAAGTGATGACTGCGACGATAGAGCAGATTGCGAGGGGTTAAGTCCGATGAACGATACTGTCTCCGCAGGATAGATGCCTATCGATATTGCTAAGCAATCGCAACTGTCGGTGATTGCAGTTGAGAAAATGCAGACCACGTGGTTACGGCATCAAAAATTGCTTCATGTCCCGCACTGTTGGGATGTAGCCCATCAGCACAGAGGCGAGCTTGAATCCAATCCTCACCTTGGGCACGCCACAAGTCAAAAGTATCTAAATACGGAACCTGATGAGTTTGACAAACGGCCTTAGTGGCTTCTTTGTAGAGATATTGGCTAGCTCGTGAATAATACAAGCAATCTATAAAAGGCATTTTGGACTCATCAACCGGCACCATTCCGACAACCAAGACCGGGCAATATTTCCGAATCTGACTCAACAGACTCCACCACTGCTGTTGGAACTGCTCCAGCTCCGTGAAATGCCTTCCAGTATTACGCCCTAACCGCGCTGAATCATTCACGCCCACACACACAATCACCCCCTGCGGCAACTGATTTCGCAATTCTCCGCGACGGCTAAATTCCGACTCAAAGCGATCACAAACTTGCCCTAAGCGATCACCTCGGACGCCCAAGTTGTAGAGAATGGGTCCATCGATTCCTAACCAGCGCCGCCGCAACCGTTCTGCCCAACCGCCGCCGTCAGGATCGCCGTAGCCATAAACTAAGCTATCGCCAAATGCCAGAATTTTAGATGGCTGAACAACTTTAGGTCGCTCAGAAGACGCGATCGCAGTCATGAAAATCTCTCGTTAATGAGTGCTCGCACCAATTTTACATAACTTTACGCAAGCTGTCTTGGGGATGGAGATCTTTGAATGCTTCAAGTGCTCTGGCGCGCAATCGTCCCATTACAGAGGTGACGACACCCTGAAACAATTAACCCTGATTGCAACTGCAGTAATAAGCCACAAAAAATCGGAAGCGCACAATTTTTCCCCCATGCCACTCCCGGTCTTGTAGAAGTCGATATTTAGTTATTTTTGCTGATGAGCTCTTATGAGCTTCCCAAAATTATCTACCGAAATCGCTCCATAGCTCGCCCTGGTGGGGCACAACCTGAATCTGGGTATCGGGAGAAGCCGGGTCAATAGTCGTTTGCAAAGCTAATCTAGTGACGCCGTATCCAAAAATGAATGTTATGGCAGTGGCCAAACTAATGGCTAAAGCGCGATCGCGAACCGCGACTGTATTTTTAGAAGAGTGAGCTTGCATAGTTAATAAAGTTCCACGCATCAATTCACTCTATTCTGAACGCGATAAACAGTAGCAAGCAATACTGTTCAAAAAAATTTATTTGCTATCAAGCTGAGCCGCCGTTAAAGGTTGGACTAATTGCTCCGTCAATGACATCGGAAGATCAGCTTTGTGAGAGATGAAACCGTGCCCAACCCCGGCAAGCAGCCCGATCAAAGAGGGAAGTACTAAAAAAGAAAGACCTTGCATGTGTGAGAAAAATAGCGGAATTAAGCATTGAGCTTCGCAAGGAATGGATGCAAAGATCTGTAACAAAAATCACCATCTTGCCTTAACGCATGTAGCATTATTCGCTTTTCGCATTAGAATTCTCTTTTTTCGGCAAGGTCTCAATTCTGTGTCTTCAAAGCTTGATAAAGGGCTTTCCCAACATCAGTTCGCACAATAGGAACAAGGCCTGAAAAGAAATAAAGTCCAGGGCTGGAATTAGCCAGTGAAAAAATTTGAGACTGCGATCGCAAGTTTGTGAGCAATGCAATCAACTGCAGTGAGCCCCTTATAACTATGTTTACGCTTTCTTTTCGCTCGACAATAGGCAACTCAAAATCGGAATGAAGGGGGCGGCTTCTATAACCCCATCAATGACTAATTTTCTTCCCTCCAATGCTCGTGCTCGTTAATTCTCTGTCAACCTCTGCTGAACAACGCACCCTTGTGGAAGTTCTGTCTGTGCGTGCTTCTCAGCAGTCTCATCAAACAGCACTGATTTTTCTCCAAAACGGACGGGATGAAACCGAGCACACAACCTATCAAGAACTGTTTCAATCCGCTTGTGCGATCGCAAACCAACTACTTAAAAAAATTAAGCCAGGCGACCGCGCGATTTTGCTATATCCAGCGGGTCTGGATTTTGTAAAAGCCTTTATCGGGTGTCTATTTGCAGGAGTGATTGCAGTTCCAGTCAATCTCCCCAATCCTCGGCGTCCTTTGACTCGACTTAATGCGATCACAAAACAAGCGTCAGCATCTGTGATTTTGACGACGGCAGTCACTCAGGAAAAACTGAAAAAACTCCCCGATTCGCCGCTAAAGCAATTGGCTTCGATTAATACTGACGAGGTCCTAGGCGCTGAAACTACATTTGCTCCCAAGTTTCCGGACCCAGCAGCACTCGCATTTTTGCAATTTACCTCCGGCTCGACCGCTCAACCCAAGGGCGTGATGGTGAGCCACGGGAATTTAATGCACAATTTTGCTGCGATTAAAGCGGCGGGCGAATTGAGTGATTCTGGCGTTTCGGTGAGTTGGTTGCCCCATTTTCACGATATGGGTCTGATCAATGGCATCTTAGAGCCCTTGTATGCCGGATATTTGGGCGTATTAATGCCGCCAGGCGCTTTTTTAACGCGACCGTTAAGATGGCTGTCTGCGATCGCAAAGTATGGAGGAACTCATAGTGGCGCACCCAATTTTGCCTATGAATACTGCGTAAAGCGTTGGCAGTCGAGTCCGATCACGGAGTTGGATTTGAGCAGTTGGGAAAGTGCTTATTGTGGGTCCGAACCGATTCGGGTGGAGACGCTGCAGTCCTTTACCGAAACATTTGCACCGCAGGGATTTCGGCGAGAAGCATTTTCACCGGTGTATGGGCTAGCCGAAGCGACCCTGATGGTAAGTGGGGGGCCGTTACGTAGTTTGCCGCGCACTGTTGAGCTGGATCAGGCTGCCTTCCAACAAAATAGAGTTGTCATTGCCGATGAACAGAGCAACTTAACGAAAACAGTTGTGTGTTGTGGTCCGCCCTGTATCGGGTTTCAAATAAAAATTGTCGATCCTGATACACATCAAGAGTTAGCCGAAGATCGCATTGGTGAGGTTTGGCTGAATAGTCCTAGTGTGGCGCAGGGTTATTGGCAACAGTTGGAACTCTCAACAGCCACGTTTAAGAAAACTTTAGACGACGAAACCGGCTGGCTGCGCACAGGAGATCTAGGCTTTATTTACAACAATGAAGTTTATATCACAGGTCGTCTCAAAGATCTCATCATCATCAACGGAGCCAATCATTATCCGCTCGATATTGAAGCAACTGTGAGCGTCTGCCATCCGGGGATTGAACTTAGTGCAGCGTTTGCGATCACAAATCAAGGCTCAGAAAAATTGGCGATTGCAGTCGAGATTAAACGCTCTGCGTTGAAATTGTTGAATGAAGCAGTCTTTGTTGAAAAACTAGTCGGTGATATTTGCCAAGCCGTGCGCAGTCAGCATGAACTTCCGTTGTATGATTTGGCGCTAGTCAAACCCGCTACGTTACCCAAAACCTCTAGCGGTAAATTGCAGCGACAGGTCGCCAGTCAGCGCTTTCAGGCGGGAAGCTTAGATGCTCTAATAGACGTGTCGCAATTCCCGACGCTTGCTCGCAATCATGCCTGATTCTCCGGCTTTTCAGTTCAATCTTTTTGACAAGACGTTTCAGCGCGATCCATACCCAATTTTTACGCAGCTTCGGAGTACGGACCCGATACATCGGAGCCTTTTTCAAGCGTGGACCATTACTCGCTACGACGATGTTCAAACGTTGCTGCGAGACGACAGTTTAGCCGCCGCCGAAATCCCCAATGGTATTGCCCATAAAAGCGTCGCGCTGGAAAAGAAAGGCCAGAGCGCCGCAGAACTTGCTGAATCCGGGTCCAATTTTCTCTTTTTCATGAATCCGCCTAATCACGGTCGGTTGCGATCGCAAGTATTGCCTGCTTTTAATAACAAAACGCTGCAAGCCTTGGTGCCCTATGTCGAGAAAATTGTGGCGGAACGCTTGGCAGAACTAAGACCATTAGGAGCGGTCGATATCGTGACCGAGTTTGCGGAATATATTCCGAGCTTAGCCATTGGGCATCTGATGGGCTTGCCGCCAGAAGATCGCGCCCTAATCCACAGCTGGGCAACCACGATGTCGCGCATTTTTGATCCGTTGCTGACCCTGAAGCAATGTGTGCAGATGAACGATGCTGCCAAGGAATTTGTGTCTTATTTGCGGGAGCAGCTTACTCAACGGCGGCGCAATCCAGGGGATGATATTTTGTCTGTTTTGCTCAAAGCCGAAACTCAAGGGGAGGGACTGTCCGAGCGTGAACTGATTGACTTGTGTTTAATGGCTTACTCTGCCGCAGATCAAACGACCGTGGCCGCGATCGCAAGTGGAATTTGGTTGTTGTTGCGTCACCCAGAGCAGCTTGCGAAACTGCAAGCCAATCCGAGTTTGGCGGCGAGCGCCGCCGATGAAGTGTTGCGCTACGAAGCGCCGGTTCAGTTTGTGATGCGCATTGCGGTAGACCCTTTGGAAATGAGAGGTAAAACCAGTGAGCCAGGTAGTAATTTAGAAATCTGTTTGGGTGCAGCGAATCGCGATCCTGAGATGTTTCCGGAGCCTGATCGCTTTGACATTACTCGCCCGAATAGCAACCGGAATTTGGCTTTTGCGGCTGGGATGCACGGCTGCATTGGAGGCAGCATGGCTCGATTAGAACTCAAAATCGCACTCCGCGAAATTGTCAAAGCTCTGCCACAGATGGCGATTAATACTGACACGCTAACCTGGCGGGATAATATCGTGATTCGCAGTTTGCGATCGCTACCCATTACCTGGCAAATTTAATCCGCCGCTAATATGGCCGTCACTACTTTTGTCAGGTGGAGGCTGCCTACCAGAACATTCTAAAAATTAGGCAACTCAAGATCAGACTTGTTCTAAGCGATCTGGCGAAAGCTATCAATTTCTGAGGAGGCGATGCTCTCATGACTTCCAGCCCTGTTCAGACCCGACTTAATCCCTATAACGCGACTTTTCGGCAAAATCCATATCCGACCTTTGCCCGGTTACGCGCCGAAGATCCTATTCATCTGAGTGTGTTTAATGTCTGGACCGCCACTCGCTACGATGATGCCCGACAATGTCTAAGAGATGCCCGGTTAAAAACGGCAACCTTACCCCAAGGCATCGCCAACCGTCATCCGGAGTTGGTAAAACGGGGCCAAAGTTCACAGGAGCTAGCCGACACAACTCAAAATTTCCTCTTTTTTCGCGACCCTCCGGACCATGGCCGAATGCGCAGTTTAGTCATGCCCGCGTTTAATATGGGCTCCATTCAAGCAATTCAGCCCTATGTAGAAGAAGTCGTCGCTAACACTTTAGAAACCCTTAAACCTCAAGGCACAGGCAATGCGATCGCAGATTTTGCGATTTACGTGCCGGGGCTCACCATTTGTAAGCTGATGGGTTTACCGGGCGGAGATCATCTCCAATTGCATAAATGGTCGAAGCAACTCTTTCGGGTGTTTGATCCGCTGCTACCCCTAGGCGAATGTGCCGAAATGAACGAAGCGGCTCTGGGGTTTGCCGATTATTTGCGGTATCACCTAGACCAAAAGCGAAATAATCCCGGCGATGATTGTTTATCAGCACTGCTGCACATTGAAAAAGATGGCGATCGTTTAAGCGAAAAAGAAATCATCGATTTAGGCATCATGACCTTTGTGGCAGGTGAGCGGACGACCGTGGCTGCCATTGGGGGCGGCTTGTACGGCCTGCTGCAATTTCCAGCGCAACTTCAGCTCCTGCGCGATAATCCAAAACTGGCTCGTAATGCAGCCGAAGAAGCTCTGAGGTTTGAAAGTCCGACTCAATATTTAATGCGAACCGCGACGGAAGCGTTTGAACTACGCGGTCGGCAAATCGAGGAAGGTCAAAATGTCCTGGTGTGTTTGGGCGGCGCTAACCGAGACCCGCTCCAGTTCGAGAACCCCGAACAGCTCGATATTCAACGCAAAAATGCCAATACCCATATCGCCTTTGCCGCCGGGATTCATTTCTGTATCGGCGCCGGGTTAGCCCGGATGGAACTGCCCTTGGCTCTCGCCGGTCTTGTCCAAGCGCTCCCTAATCTCACAGGTGATTTAGCAGCGGTGGAATGGGAACACAATATTACGCTGCGCTGTTTGCGATCGTTAAAGCTGACTTGGAATGCTTAAGCCGTGAGCAGGCAGCATCCACCGCTATTTATTCTGGGGATTGGTCGCTGTGGCTCGACAATGTTGTCCAATTTAATTCGTCAACATCCTTACTGTCTAAGCCTTTCCGAGTTTTTCGCCTTTGTCTCAGACTTAGGCTTTGGCTACAACGCCCTTTTTTCGCGATCACAAATAACTGGCGCAGACTTTTGGGCGCTTATTACCGCTCGCACACCCCGGCAAACCTTTTTGCTACGACATCACCTGGTCATTCCGGAGGTGCTTTATCCCTTCACAGCAGACTCTACTTATCAACTAGCCAGCGGGTTGCCCGCCATTTTGCAGACGACCTTGCCCCATCTAACTCCCCAATTTGAAGATTTATTTGCGCAGCTACAGGTTTGGTGTCAGCAGCAACCCACAGCCACGCCAATGGTTCACTGCCGGAGACTATTTGATGAACTTACGGGACGCTTTCAAAAACGCTACTGGGTGGAGCGCTCTGGGGGCAGCATTCGAATCGTTAAGCAACTCGTCAAAGCCTTTCCTCAAGCCAAATTTTTGCATCTAGTCCGCGACGGTCGTGACTGCGCCTTATCTATGAGCCAGCACATTGCTTTTCGCTTCGTCATGATTTGCTTGCAACAGGCTAATTATCTACGAGTAAAGCCTTTCGAAAACTGCGATCGCAAACTATTAACTCGACTCCCCCCCGCACTGCAGGCTTTACTGCCTGAAAACTTCTCAGTTAGAGCCTTTTGGGACTATCCTCTGTCTCCTGTGGACTGCGCTCGTTATTGGTCGTTTGAAATGGAAATGGCGATGAAAACACTGCGTGAACTGCCGTCAGAAAGGTTGACCACGCTTTATTTTGATGACTTTTTAGCTAAACCTCGACAGTCAGTTACTGACCTCGCGTACTTTCTAGACCCTAGCCCAGAACTCTCCCCTTCTGTACAAGACTGGATTGACACCAGCATTCTGAAAATCAAGCAGCCTCGCTCCTGCTGGCGACGTTTACCTCTTGCCGAACAACAGGCCCTGAAAGCGGCCTGCAACTCTGGATTTGTCGCCTTAGATGCGTATCATTAAGTCTATTGCAATCAGAGGTGCCCCCAACGGGAGCCTCAGCCCTGCGTGATAGGATCTCTAGGATTTTTCTTGGAGGAGCCCATGAGTACTGACACAGCCCCCACGGGTGCGAGCATTCAAACTTGGCTGGCTGAGCGCTTAGCCGCGCAGCTTAACATGCCACCCGCCGATATCGATGTTGACGTTCCTTTCGATCGCTATAATCTCGAATCCTACGACGTGATGACCATCATGTCCGAACTCGAAGACTGGCTGGGGCAGGAGTTAAACGATCCGAGTTTAATGTATCAATACAACACCATCGCAACCTTCTCGGCGTACCTTGCCAACGAGACCGACAGCGATGCAGTTTAATTCTTATATTTTCATCTTTTTCTTTTTACCCCTGACTTTGGTGGGGTTTTATCAAATTGCCGCACGCCGTGATCGCCAAGCCGCCATGATGTGGCTGGTGATTATGTCTTTAATTTTCTATAGCTGGTGGAATGTCAATTACTTGGGGCTATTTTGCTTCTCAATGTTTTTGAATTTCACCCTCGGCAGCGCACTCACGGGGGATCTCGACCTGCCGCTGTCTCGCCCATGGCTGTTGCGCCTGGGCATTTTCTTTAATCTAGGGCTGCTGGCTTATTTCAAATATGCGGGGCTGACCGTTGCCTCGATTAACGGTTTACTGGGCACCGAATTTAAAGAACCCAGTGTGCTGTTACCCCTCGCCATTTCTTTTTTCACGTTTCAGCAGATTGCATATTTGGTTGATACTTTTCGCGGCAAAGTCAAAGAACTCAGCTTTGTTAATTACTGCCTCTTCATCAGCTTTTTCCCCCAGCTCATCGCCGGTCCGATTGTCTACTACCGGGAACTGATTCCCCAATTTTTACGCCGGGAGGGGGCAGCTACCAATGCCTCCGGAAAAACCACTTTTCGGTGCAATCCGGAAGACATCATCGTAGGTCTCACGCTGTTCAGCATGGGTCTGTTCAAAAAAGCAGTCTTTGCCGACAGCCTGTCCCCC
>JBCDHF010000097.1:0-12535 GCA_038750375.1 Cyanobacteria bacterium P01_H01_bin.15 | reverse complement strand
GACTTAGATAAGGATTAGTGAAAGTAACCCGAATCTCTTCCGTTAAGATTTGATAGTCACAAATCCGGATCTGAACGGTACAAAGTTTGTCGAGATCTATTTCCGCTTGCTCCAGACGGACATCTCGCAGGCGGTCACGCTCTAACTGAGCGATTTCCTCGTCATAGCGCTGACGTTGACGCCTGGCTTCCAGCCATTGATAGCTATTTTTAGGCACCTGATCGATAGCATTGAGCGCTTTTTGCCACTCAGCATTGGCAGCTCCCCATTGACGTTGACTGGCTAATTCCCGAGCGGACTCTGCAAAGGCTTCAGCTTGATTGTAGATTTCTAGCCCTTGTTGCTCCCGCTGATAGCGTTGGCGAGCTTCTCCCAGCGCCGCTAAGTAATTAGTGAGCAGTTCGGATTTCTCCGCTTGGGGTGTCGTGTCTCGGGGAATCGCTTCTAAATATGCGATCGCATCTTCCCAAGTGTCGGCTACCTGACGCCATTGCTCAGCAGATTCCGCGACAGTGGATTGAGTCCGCGCTTTTTCTGCCGCTTCATTGGCCGCGCTCAAATTTTCTAAGGCTGTCTGCTGGGCGGTTAAACCGGTGGTGGCGATGATTAATTTTTGACCATATTCCTTGAGTTTAGTACGCACTAACGCCGGATAAACATCAGGAGGAAGGGTTTCGAGGGCTGCGATCGCTGTTTCCCACTGCTGCTGACTAGCACTCCACACTTCTTGCGTAGCCGGTTCTTGTGGATCGGGGGCGAGATCATCGGCAGCCGTGCCAGCTTCCAACGCTTCTATCAAGGGGTCAATCTCCACGAGCTGGCGCGCGTACTGTTCCCGCCAGAGCTGGGCGTCTTCATGCACGGGCGACCACTGTGGAATTTGGGCAAATTCGCGATTGAGGCGGCGCATCTGTGCTTGACGTTGTTTAAGTTGCTCTAGCGTTGGATAGTCGCCTAAGTTTTGATCCGCGAGGGTTTCGGCAGTTAGCAACGGTTCACAAGCACCTACTACACAGGGGCGAGTTACCCCGTACCCGATCCCCAACAGCAATGCACCTAACCCCAGCCCCAGCGCCCACGGTTGCCAGCGCAATCCAGTGGCGCGCTCTTCTTGCACAAACTCTTCCTGACTCCAAACCGGCGGTGCTGCGATATGAGTAGGTGCATTCTCTTCTGAGAGAGGGCCGGTGACCGAGAGCGTGTCATCGGTGGATAGATCTTCTGCTTCCAGATACGCCTCCCATTCAGGTCCAGAATGACTGCTTGGTGTATCGGCTACCGGTACGGCCTCAATAATTGGGAGCTCGGGCATTTGGGAATCGAGAACCCAATACAGCGCTACTTTGTAGGCTGGGGCAAGGGCCAGTTGATCTAATGTGTCTCGCAAGTGGTCCAGAGCGGGTTCATCATCAGACGTAGCAGCCCGGGATGAGATTAAGCGGACAATAATTTGCTCAGACTCGCTCAAACACCAAACTTGCGGAGGGGACTCGGTGTAGCGTTGATTGAGCTGTTCCTGGAGAAGATCCTGGAGCTGTTCTATGGTTATCGGACCATTTTGGGTTTGGATCATGGGGTGAGTACTCGCTCCCTCTCCGAACTTCCTAAGCTAGGATAAGTTTTTTTTGGGACGCACTGAAGTGATGGCAGCGGCTAGCCCCAGTGAATGGATGAAAAGCAATTGAGCGTCTTGCATCGATTTCAACGAGTAACGTTCCCTTTGAGCAGACTTTTCACGAGCGATCGCACTAGATTTAGGAGCTCTGCGATATTCAGACCTTTGTGATCGCGGATTGGTTCGAAATCGGTCTTTGGCAGTATGTGGAATTAATGGCGAACCAGAAACAAGTCAGAGTTCCGACCGATCAACCGTTTGACTTTTTGCGTTTGTTTTGACCCATGGATTTGCTGGAGTATCAAGCTAAACAACTGTTTCGAGAAGTAGGCATTCCCACGCTGCCTGCGCAAACGATTTATGAGCCGGGCGATCTCAAGCAACTCCAGATCCCTTATCCGGTCGTTCTTAAGTCTCAGGTCCGAGCAGGGGGGCGAGCCAAGGCTGGGGGCATCCGATTCATTGGGAATACCATCGATGCGATCGCGGCGGCGCGCACATTATTTAATCTGCCCATTGCAGGAGAGCGTCCACCCGTGTTGATGGCAGAAGCTCGCTATCGGGCGGATCTGGAATTATTTGTGGCGATCGTCTTTGATTACCAAACTCAGCGTCCGGCTCTGTTGGGATCTGTCCGCGGCGGTACCGAGGTTGCCCCCTTACTCGATAATCTCCAGACGGTAATTGTGGAGGACACGTTTTCTGCTTTTTATGCCCGAGAGCTGGCAGTATGCATGGGTCTTCAAGGGAACAGCTTACAAGCAGTCAGCGAGATTGTGACCAAAATGTATCGACTATTTTGGGACCGGGATCTGGAGCTCATTGAAATTAATCCCCTCGCGCTCAACTCCGAAACGCACCAGGTCATGGCGCTAGACGGAAAAATTACGGTCAATAATCGAGCCGTTCCCCGTCATCCCGAACTCCTGGATCTAGAGCAAATTCCCCTGTGGGAGCAGGTGCCGATGCTCGGAACGCAAAACCGTCAGGGTCGCGTGGGATTACTGTGCAATAATTTTGCCCTGGGTCTGAGCTTGTGGGATGAAGTCGTCGCGGCGGGGCTGTTGCCTGCGTTTTGTTTGATTTTGGGGCAATCGGCTCAGGGGACTAAATTAACCCCCGAACAGACGGCTCAACAAATAGAAACCTGCTGGAAGTTGGGAGACACTTTCCCTGAGTTACAGGTATGGCTGCTAGACATTCCTGGCGAGCTGGTTAGACAAGACGCCATTTTGTCCCAAATCCACCGATATTTGCAGCGCCAGGTGCCGAAGGCCCGCCTCAGTGAGGAGTTGCAGTCCCGTCCCACTGGCACCAGCAGTCCTCGTCAACGCAATCGTGTCTCGGCTATTCCTAAACCCATTCAGCCGATAGTGGTTAACCTCGACCGAGAACCGAAAGGGATGGAGTCTTCTGTCCCGGGGCGATTAGCCATTATGTCTAGCCTGGGGCAAGCGATCACGTCTGTTTTAGCGCTGACAACTAGCGAAACTCAGACAACCAGCGAGAGTTTGAAATAGGACACTGACTCCCATTAGTTTTTGCGAGATGTCCTAAGTAATCTGACGATAGCTAAAAGCGCTGTGCGATCGCGTCTGTTTTTGCCGCCATAATGAAGTCGTTACGGTGAAGGCCGCCCATTTCGTGGCTCCACCAAGACACTTTGGTTTTGCCCCATTCCGTCACCAAGACAGGATGATGTCCTTCCGCTTCTGCGATCGCGCCGACTTGATTGGTGAAATCCAGCGCGGTTTGAAAATCTTTGAATGAATATTGACGAACAAGCCGAGGGATTCCTTCGACTTCAACCATAGACCAGTCTGGGATCGCAGGTTTAAGTTCGGCAATCTCAGCGGCCGTCACCGGATTTGCATCGGCGGAGCACGCCATACACTTCTGTTTTGCTAAGTCCTTAGTCATGGAATTACCTAACCGAGAGTCTACGCCAATATTGGCGACTATTTTGATTGTACGCAGGGCGCTCAACTCACTGGGACACAACCCACAACAGATCTTTCGGTCTGTTGTGTAGATTTAGGTTCTAACGGGTAGTGAGGAGTCACCGGGATTTACCAGCAGCTAAGAAGTTACGCGCGAGATCTCACCAGGTACCAACCCGCCATCATGATGAGTGCAGGGGGTCAAGGTGATTAAGTCATCGATATTGCGCACCATGGTCCGGCAAATATCATCCAGCGGCAAATCGTTAGGATCCCGACCAAAGGGGTTTTCAATTTCAATACCAATGGCTTCGATCCCCAAAATGGCAAAACTGATTAACCCCGTCACTGGGGCTGTCCAGCCCTGCAACGGCGCCACAATCTGAAAGGGCAGCATCAAGCAGTACAGGGAAATCATTTGCTTCAGGTGAATGGAATACGCCAACGGGATCGGAGTTTTGAGAATACGCTCACAAGCGCCTAACACATCGACCATCACATCCAAACGCTCAAATAAGCTAGTAAGTTGAAAAGCATCGATACACTTACGCTCATATTGTGACTGCAAATAATCCCCCACCCAAAACGCAATCTCCAAAGGCGGACTGTTCATGGTCTGCAATTTTTGATATTGCGCTGGGGTGAGCAAAGCCGCCAACTCAGAGTCCTCTGGTGACTCATGGCGCAAATGAACCTTCGTTGCGATCGCAAAAGCGGGCAACAGTTTCACCGCCGCCATTTTACCCGCCCGATCCTCTGGGTCAGACTCATCCACCGTCACCCAAACAGTTCGCGCCAAATTACGGACCACATTCACTAAGGCGCCCCATTGTTTACGTCCCTCCCAAAAGCGCTCGTAGGCCGTATTGGTTCGAAACACTAATAACAAACCCAACACGATACTAGGAACAACCGTGCCCAAAATCGGCAGTGATAAGGGCCAGCCTCGGGCATGAAGCAAGCTCACCATCCACCCAAACACCACACAAATCAACACGCGAGGCATGATGTCCGGAATGACTGAGTGCCGACAGGACAGCAGCATCCGAAACCATTGCCGGTCTCGGTCCTGGCGGTCGTACCAAAAAACACGAGGTTGGGTCATATCGAACAAGTTAAGCCATCTCGGGAAGATGCACTTTCAGTCTTTGCACTTAAAGGAAATCTCTGCGACGAAGAAAAGCCCGACAAAATGCGATCGCAGTTTTTACGACTCGCCAGCTTTCTCTATATTTCGCAAAGGTTGTTCATTGTCCTTTAAAACTTACGACGAATTTGAGAAAAAAATCGTTAGATTTTGTTCTTAATCGGCTGAGGCTGTATAGCCTAAACTTACGGTCGACCAAGCTATGGAGCTAGATAACGCACTCAACATCAATTCCGGACTGACGCTTAGGGAATGCCCATTGACCCAGTGCCCACAGCTTGTTTGCTACCGTCCGTCAATTTTCCTGCGGCTCGCGAACTATCCTGCCCAGCTTTCATAACAGCGCCCATCGTTAAGCAACGACTGAGAACCGTAATCTAATTGGAGGTATTATGCTTGACAAACTCGAAGTCTCTATTGAGGCGATCGCAGCTCGGGAGATTTTAGATTCTCGGGGTCGACCGACCATCGAGGCCGAAGTGCGTCTAGAGTCTGGTTTAACAGGGATTGCGCAAGTCCCCAGCGGCGCTTCTACCGGCTCCTTCGAAGCCCATGAACTTCGAGATGGGGATTCCGCTCGTTACGGCGGTAAAGGCGTAGAGCTAGCAGTCCGCAACGTTCAGGAAAAAATTGCGCCTGAATTGTTTGATGTCAACGCGCTCGATCAACTGACGGTCGACCGCATCATGATTGACCGAGATGGTACCCCCAACAAATCTGAACTGGGTGCCAATGCAATCTTGTCCGTATCTCTGGCAAACGCGAAAGCCGCGGCAGCAGAACTAGAGCAGCCCCTGTATCGATATCTTGGCGGACCGTTGGCGAACCTCCTGCCCGTGCCGTTGATGAATGTTCTCAATGGCGGCTCCCACGCCACCAACAACGTCGATTTTCAAGAATTTATGATTGTCCCGGTGGGAGCGCCCACCTTCAAGGAAGCTCTCCGTTGGGGAGCCGAAGTTTTCGCAACCCTTTCCAAGGTGTTGAAAGAGAAATCGTTGCTGTCCGGCGTTGGAGATGAAGGAGGGTATGCCCCCAACCTAGACTCAAATCGCGAAGCGTTGGAGCTGTTGGTGATGGCGATTGAAAAATCTGGCTATCGGCCGGGAGCTGATATTGCCTTGGCGATGGATGTTGCAGCCAATGAGTTTTACGCCGACGGTCAATACACTTATGATGGCGAAGCCCATTCTCCGGCAGATCTGGTGGAATATCTGGTGGAGTTAACCAACAACTATCCAATTATTTCCATTGAAGATGGTTTGTATGAAGACGACTGGGATAGCTGGCAGCTCTTGACCGACAAGCTAGGTAGTCGTATTCAACTCGTGGGAGACGATTTGTTTGTTACGAATCCCACTCGTTTACAAAAAGGACTTGAGCTCGGCGTTGCCAACTCGATTTTGATTAAGCTCAATCAGATCGGAACCCTCAGCGAAACCCTACAAACCATCGAGCTCGCTACTCGTCATCAATATCGCTCGGTGATCTCCCATCGCTCCGGTGAAACCGCCGACACGACTATCGCTGACTTGGCTGTTGCTACTCGAGCCGGCCAAATTAAAACTGGTTCTCTCTGTCGAAGTGAACGAGTCGCCAAATACAATCGCTTACTCCGGATTGAAGAGGAGCTAGGCGCGCGCGCTGTTTATGCCGGAACCATCGGTCTCGGTCCCTTCCACAAGTAACCCTAGGCGGCGAGCCTTAGATATTTGCTCCGCCGCTGCTCTTTTCCCGTTTTTCCTGCGCAAACTCTCTACCCCAAGGAAGTAGCATGGTTAACTACCAAGACCCTCAATCCGATGCCTGCCCGACCATAATCGAAGACGATCGCACCGGGATGTCTCCCGACACCCTCAAGCGTGCCTTTGCTGATAATTTGTTCTATCTGCAAGGTGTGGATGAGTCGGCGGCTACATTTTATGACTACTATAAGGCGCTCGCCTACACCGTTCGCGATCGCTTACTCCGTCGATTTATCGCCACCAAGCAAACTTACGAACAGCAAAACGCGAAGATTGCTTGCTATTTCTCGGCTGAGTTTTTGATGGGGCGTTATCTCGCCAACAACATGATTAATTTGGGCATTTATGAGCCCTTACAGCGAGTCCTGTCTGATTCGGGATTAGACATTGAAGATCTCATCAACCAAGAGCCCGATCCCGGTCTCGGGAATGGCGGCTTAGGTCGATTAGCCGCTTGTTTCATGGATTCTTTGGCATCCCTGGATTTACCGGCTATCGGCTACGGAATTCGCTATGAATTTGGCATTTTTCATCAAATCATAAAGGGCGGCTGGCAAGGAGAAGTGCCCGATAACTGGCTCCGTTTTAGCAACCCATGGGAGCTGGCTCGTCGCAATGAAGCCGTTGATGTTAAGCTCGGCGGCTACACCCAGCCTTATCAGGATGAAGAAGGAAATTACCGGGTGAGCTGGGTTGCGGGGCGGACGGTTAAAGCCGTTCCTTTTGATACCCTCATTGCTGGTTTCCGTACCAATACCGTTAATCCACTGCGTCTTTGGAAAGCAGAAGCGGGTGAAGACTTTAACTTTGATGCGTTTAACGCCGGCAACTACGATCGCGCAGTTGCTGAAAAGATGCAATCTGAGACGATTTCCAAGGTCCTGTACCCGAACGACAACACACCGCAAGGTCGTCAGTTGCGCTTAGAGCAACAATACTTCTTTGTGTCTGCGTCCCTGCAGGACATGATTCGCCGTCATCTGAAGTCAAATGCATCGCTCGCGAACCTATCTGAGCGCTATGCCGTTCAGCTAAATGACACCCATCCCGCCGTTGCGGTCGCTGAACTCATGCGGCTGTTGATTGATGTCCATCGCCTGGATTGGGATGATGCTTGGAATATCACGCAGAAGACCCTGGCATACACTAACCATACCTTGTTGCCAGAAGCCCTTGAGCGCTGGTCAGTCGAACTCTTTGGCTCAATTTTGCCGCGGCATCTGGAAATCATCTATGAAATTAATTTCCGTTTCTTGGAGTTTGTAAGACTCAAGTATCCGGAAAACGATGAAAAATTAGGGGCGCTTTCTATTATTGAAGACTATCCTGAAAAGAAAGTTCGGATGGCATATTTAGCCTGTGTGGGGAGTCATGCAATTAATGGGGTGGCGGCGCTCCATACTGAGCTGCTCAAGCAGGACACTTTGCATGATTTTGCTGAGCTTTGGCCCGAGAAGTTTTTCAACAAAACCAATGGTGTAACACCGCGTCGTTGGATTGTGCAGTCTAACTCTGAACTTTCGGAATTGATTACGGAGAAAGTCGGTCCCGATTGGCCGAAGCATCTGGAGCAGATGCGCGGCTTGCTCGATCATGTTGAAGACGCAAGCTTCCGTGAGCGCTGGTATGAGATTAAGCAAAACAACAAGCGTAAGCTGGCAGCCTATATCTTCAAAACCATGAATGTGCAGGTGGATATCAACTCCTTGTTTGATATTCAAGTTAAGCGGATTCATGAGTATAAGCGTCAACATTTGGCCGCGCTGCACATCATCACGTTGTATAACCGGCTTAAGCAGAATAAAAACTTGGCAATGCAGCCTCGCACCTTTATTTTTGGGGGGAAAGCGGCACCGGGATATTTCATGGCTAAGCTGATCATTAAGTTGATCAACGCAGTTGCTGATGTGGTAAATAAAGATCCTGATATTCAGGGACGATTGAAGGTTGTGTTCCTCGAAAACTTCAATGTTTCTCTCGGCGAGAAAATTTATCCTGCGGCAGATTTATCTGAGCAGATTTCTACTGCGGGTAAGGAAGCGTCTGGAACAGGCAATATGAAGTTTGCGATGAATGGCGCCTTAACGGTAGGCACCCTGGATGGCGCGAACATCGAGATTCGTGAGGAAGCGGGACCGGATAACTTCTTCTTGTTTGGTTTAACGGCCCCTGAAGTAGCGGAACTCAAGTCCAATGGCTACTATCCGCGTAAGTACTATGAAAACAACCCAGAGCTGAAGCTGGCGCTAGACCGCATTGCGCAAGGCTACTTCTCTGGCGGTGATCGTGAAATGTTTAAGCCGTTGGTGGAGTCCTTGCTTAATGACGATCCGTTCGTCTTGCTGGCAGATTATCAGTCCTATATTGATTGCCAAGAGCAGGTCTCTCAGGCTTATCAAGATCGCGACCAATGGACTCGGATGTCGATTATCAATTCGGCGACCATGGCCAAGTTCTCTTCCGATCGCACGATTGCTGAGTATGCCAAGGAGATTTGGGACATTAAACCCGTCAAAGTGGAATTGACCGACTACAGCTCGGGCAGTATCGGGGTTCATGCAAAATAGGACTGTCGATAGTTTCCTCTAATTAGTTGTTCGTATAACTATGCGCTTTGGTAATTCCAGAGCGCTTTTTTCATGGCTGTTATGTCCACCAGATTTTTGCGATCGCAAATGCATAAAGATAACGGCAAACACCTCAACTTATTCGCCCTGATTTCAAAGCTCTCTGATTTCTGAAATTGGCAGATCAGGTAAATTGGGCCATTTGCTCTAGAGGCATGCTTGCCGCCAGCATTTTTTTTGCGAAAAACAGACCGCTCTCTCAACCGCTATTGTGGAGGCAATTGCAGAACCTCAGTCAAAGGAAGTTCGGTGACTAGGGCAATCTGGTCCGCAGACATGCCGGTAGCCAGTAATTTTTTGTGATCGCAAACCCGTTATTTCTCCCTTCCTCGTAATCAAGAAATTTGGGAATTGATCGATAATAGGGGGCGTACTTCAGTGCAATAGCGATTGCGGACTGTCATTTCGTTTTAGGAGATCTGTCGTGGAATACTACACTTTAGGGCAAACGGGATTGAAAGTAAGTCGGTTGGCGCTGGGTACGATGACCTTCGGCGATGATTGGGGTTGGGGGGCTGATGAAGATAATGCTCGCAAACTTTTTGATACGTATCTAGAGGCCGGTGGAAATTTTATCGATACGGCAGATCTCTACACCAACGGCAATAGTGAGCGGATGCTGGGACGGTTTGTCAAAGATACCGGCACACGTGATCGCGTAATTATTACGACGAAGTTTACCTATAACGGTGAGCCTGGGAATCCGAATGCAGGCGGCAACAGCCGGAAGAATATTCTCCGGGCGGTGGAAGGGTCACTCCAGCGATTGGGAACGGACTATATCGATGTATATATGCTGCACACCTGGGATCAGTTGACCCCGGCAGCGGAGGTTATGCGCACATTAGATGATTTGGTGCGCTCAGGAAAAGTCCGCTATGTTGCGCTTTCTGATGTTCCGGCTTGGTATGTGGCTCAGGCTCAAACGCTTGCTCAAGAAAGGCGTTGGGAGCCGATCAGTACGGTGCAGTTAGAGTATTCCTTGGCAGAGCGCAATATCGAGTTTGAATACACGTCTCTCGGGCAACATCTGAATACTGGGATTATGGTGTGGTCACCTCTCGCCAGCGGATTGCTGTCTGGAAAATATAAGCCTTCTGAGCAGGGGATTGACGGTTCTGGACGTTTGGCGATGCTCGCAGATAGCGGCAATCCGGTCTTTGATAAGTTCACGGAGAAAAATTGGGCGATTGTTGCTGAGTTAGAGCAGGTTGCTAAAGAAATAAACCGTTCGATGGCGCAAGTTGCTTTGAATTGGGTTGTGAATCGTCCATCAGTTGCATCGGTGATTATTGGGGCGACGAAGCTACATCAATTAACGGATAATCTCGGGGCCTTGGAGTTTGAAATTCCCGATGAGCTGCAGCAGCGCTTAGATGAGGTGAGTCGTCCGGATGTGCGTTTTCCTTACACCTTTTTTGAGCCGGGTTTGCAAGGCATGATTACGGGGGGGGCAACCGTCGGAGATAAGCCTAAGTCCTATTATTCCTCTACTTTGATTGAAGGGTCGGGGGCTGGTGTAACTGCTGACTAAGGCGACGCTTGAAGGGATATCACCGGAAGTGTCTAGGTTAATTTGGTCATGACTCTAGATTACTTCCGTTGAATGATTAGTTTTCAACAGATTTTCGCGATGATGTAGGGCTTTCAAGGCAACTTCCCAAGGAAAGGTAAAGGACTGAAATGAGTCGGAAGAGATGCGATCGTTATCTAAATCTTTAATGACGATTGCTAAAACATCAAAAAGTTTTTTCCGTAGCGAATCAAGTTCTTCTATATTCTTCGTATTTTCGATTAATTCAATAAGCTCCAAAATTTCTAAGTTATACAAGTCTGCACGGTCTTTTTGGCGTTCTTTCAGCCATAATCTGAATTGCCAAATACTAGAAGCGCATAAGACCATAACAGAAATGATTAGACCAATGGGTTCAGCGTATTCTACGATAAATACCGGTCTTTCTTGATTAAGGTAAGCATCTGAGCCTGGATGAATGAATAGACCAAGTCTATTGACGACGTCTATATCGCCAAAGCTAGTGGCTTGAGGATAAGTGCGGACTATATCACTTCTAAATTCGTATAGCGATTGGGTGAGACGATAAATCAAGCTACTGTCTACATTTTTATTTGCAATCAGTAAAGCTCTAACCGCGACGCTGGGTGTGTCTTGCGGCGGAAGCGGATCGGAGCCATCGTAAGCGCCTTCCGGAATTATGCCTTTTTCTGTGGCTGGGATCGTAAGTTGTAAAGCATCTCCTTGGTAGATGGGAATGATGCGAATGCCTTCTTGATTGACAAGCTCATTAATCGTTGGATTCCGTAGAACTCCCACATAAAATAAGGCGTCTGCTTCCCTATTTATCAAGGATTGTGCGGCAGCTTTATAGTCCTGGGGGGTCGTTTTCTCAAAGTCATCCTCAGACAAATCGTAGTGACTCATCATGAGCCAAAAAAGGGCATAGGAGCCGCTGCCTCTAGGCATTAGGGCAATTCGTTTACCGATTAGGTCACGCGGGCGCTTGATTCGCGATTCTTGGGTTGCGAGGAGATGGAAAATTTCAGGGAATAGGGGGTGAACTAAGCGAGAATTTACCCCGAGAGGAGTGTCACTTTGCACGAGGGCTAAATCCACCTTCCCTTGATCAACCCAGTCTGCATTTTGGCGTGATCCCTCAGAGGTGGCGATTTCAAGGTTTATGTCACTATGATGCTTCGCAATAATTTTTGAGAGGGCTGTTGCGAAATTATAATACGCCCCCTCTTTACCCGCCGTCGAGATGGTGAGGGTATGCACTTGACGACGTTCACGCATGAACAAATAAGAAAAAAATAGTCCAAAAGCGAAACTGATGAATAGGAGTGTGATTACGATTTTGGAAAATTTAAAATTGTTCATGGATTTATATGGTCAGAGTCTTTCGAACAAGTTAACGGAATAATCAACCAAGCAGATCTCTAACTTCACTGCCCCCTTCCATCCAAAAGATAATTTTAAAACTGAAATGTAAAAAGGGCGAATAGCCTAGAGAAGGCGACAACATACTATTGCGAGAGAACGAAGCGGCATCATTAGATCTCTTGCACGGACCCATTTGTTGGAGGCTAAAACCCATTAAAATCTTTCAATTTTCCGATTCCTGCAAGAGGTCTATTCTGGTCTTCATTTTGATAGCAATCAACCAGAGATTGAGATTATCATCCTCATTCAGTCAAAATAGCTGTGAACGACAGAGCTGTAGTTGGAACTTTTGGGGTCGAGGCGCGCGATGACGTCATCATGACCCGCACGTTTTCAAAGCTTTACGGGCTCGGCGGGCTGCGCATCGGCTGGGGCTACGGGCCGCAGCACGTGATCGACACGCTGAACCGCATCCGCGGGCCGTTCAACCTGAGCGGGGTTCAGCTCGCCGCAGCCGAGGCGTCAGTGCGCGATCGGGACTACGCCGACAAATGCGCCGCCG
>JBCDHF010000096.1:0-12584 GCA_038750375.1 Cyanobacteria bacterium P01_H01_bin.15 | reverse complement strand
TAAAAAATCGCTTTATACCGATCGGGAAATTTTTCTGCGGGAATTAATTTCCAATGGGGTGGATGCCATCTCCAAGCTCAAAATGGTCTCTTATGCCGAAGGGCTCAGCGATGAGACATTAGGGGAACCTAAGATCTCCATTGCGATCGATAAAGACGCCAAAACCCTGTCGATTTCTGATACGGGCATTGGGATGACCGCCGATGAAATCAAGAAATATATTAACCAAGTCGCCTTTTCCAGCGCCGAAGAATTTATTTCTAAATACCAAAAAGATGACGCCAACGCTCTAATTGGTCACTTTGGTTTAGGCTTCTATTCGGCATTTATGGTCGCAGGACAAGTCGAAATTGACACCTTGTCCTACAAAGCAGACGCGGCGGCGGTTCACTGGACCTGTGACGGCTCTCCCAAATTTGAACTTACCAATAGCGATCGCAGTGAGCGCGGCACTACGATTACGCTGACGCTCCTAGAAGATGAAGCCGAATATCTAGAATCTGCCCGCATCAAGCAGCTAATCACCACATACTGTGACTTCTTACCCGTGCCGATTTATCTGGATGGGGAAGTCGTCAATAAGCAGCGGGCACTCTGGAAAGAATCTCCGCAGGATCTCAAAGACGAAGATTACTTGGAGTTTTATCAGTATCTGTATCCGTTTCAAGATCCGCCCCTTCTATGGGTCCATTTAAAGACGGACTACCCGTTTTTGTTGAATGGCATTATCTACTTCCCCAAGCTTCGTCCTGATGTCGATGTGACAATCAGTCAGCTCAAACTCTTCTGCAATCAGGTTTTTGTCAGCGATAACTGCAAAGACATTATTCCAGAGTATTTGCTGCCGCTTCGAGGCGTTATTGATAGCCCTGATATTCCGCTGAACGTGTCTCGCAGTGCCTTGACCAATGATCGGACAGTTCGCCGCATTGGAGACTACATTTCACGCAAGGTGGGAGACCGACTCAAAGCATTAAGCAAAGATGAACCGGCTGAATATATTCGCTGCTGGCAAGATGTCGGCACGTTTGTCAAATACGGTTCGTTGCGTAATGACAAGTTCAAAAAGCAGGTTGAGGATTTGATTATCTTCCGCACAACGGCCAAGCTGAGCGAAGACATTCCTGAAGCCCCGAAAGTGGAAGTCCAGACTGATGAAGACGATGCTTGGCAAGATGCGACGCCTCCGGAAGTGAAGCCCGCTGTTGATGAAAATGGCTTTAGCTATACAACCCTCAAAGACTATCTAGAGCGCAATAAGGAGCGCCACGAAAATCAGATTTTCTATTGCTCAGATCCCGTCGCCCAGGGCACTTATGTAGAGCTATATAAGGGACAAGGTTTAGAAGTCCTCTTTATGGACTCTTTCATTGATGCCAACTACTTTATTCCCTTTTTAGAGCGAGAGTCTGGTGAGACGAAGCTGACCCGGGTCGATTCTGAGCTGGATGACAATCTTTTAGAAAAAGATCAGGCCGGTGAAATTGTTGATCCGACAACCAACAAGTCTCGCAATGACCAGATCAAAGAGCTGTTTGAAAAAGCCTTGAATAAGCCAAAGGTGAACATTAAGGTCCAGGCGCTCAAGAGCGAAGGTGCCCAGTCTGCTCCGCCGGCAATGGTGTTGTTACCCGAGGCCATGCGGCGTTTACAGGAAATGACCGCCATGATGCAGCAAAAGGCAATGGAGTTTCCGGAAGAGCACATTTTAGTCATTAATAGCTCCCATCCACTTGTCGATAATTTGTTGCAGTTAGAGAAAGGGGCGATTCTCCAAACGACAGGCGGCGAGTCTCCGTCAGCGCTGATGGCAACGATGCTCTGTCAGCAGGTCTATGATCTGGCGCTCATGGTTCACAATGCGTTTGATGCGAGCAATATTCAATCGTTTATCGATCGCTCGACCCAAGTGATGACCCAATTAACCGAGAAGTAATCGCTCGACTGAGAGCCAATCCCCTTCATAAAAAGTTGAAAAAGAGAGAGTTGCGATCGCAAGATCGGCACTCTCTCTTTTTGCTTTCTGGGGGAGAGGAAAGGGCGAGGTTGCTCTCCTTCTGGTCTCCATTAAAATCGAGGAGGTTTATTTCTTATTCTGGGGTGATTGTGCGTCTGCGATCGTTCATTAAATATCTCCTGCTCGGCATTTTGGGCTGCTACCTGGCTTTAATTACGCCCCAAGTACAAGCCCAAATTCCCTTGCCCAATTTAGAGTCACAGCAAGAGGGGTTTATCGATCGCCTGTTTTGGGATCTCAATGCGCCGGAAGCTTGTGGCAATCTTCAATGCAGCAATGTTTACGTAGATGGCTCGTTACTATTTACGGTCACTGCTCGCTCTGGGCCAGGGGAAACGGTAGAGGATGCCCGGCAGAAAGCGCTGGGTCGGGCTAAGTACATCCAAAATAGTCTGAATCAAGCGCTGGATCGCATTGCTCAAAACCAACGTGCGCTACGAAATGGGAACGGAGGAGATTCGTATAACGCAGTCGATGAGCTAACGAATAGAAAAGATGCTGCTAGTAAAGAAGTTGACCGCCTCACTGAAAAAATCGCTACCCTAACTCAGAGTGAATCGGAAGATCAAACTGCCATTGATCAGTTAGAGGTTCGTAAAAATGAGCTTGAAGAAAAACTGACACAGCTTGATCAAGAAATCGAGTTCGAATTGAATAAATCTCCAAGAAATAAGTTAGCCGAGGATGATGGAGATCAGTTTTTAGATGAAGTCGAGGGCTCCAATAATTTAGTTCGTGATGCGGTGGAGTTAGGACTGCAAATTCTTGAAAAAAATATCCTGGGCAGTCGGGGGGCTTTACCTGGAAAATCGACGCAGCCCATCGAACCCAACACCCTTCATCCTGACACGCCAAAGATCGCGGTCGGCATTCAAAACGATCAATACGTAATTTTTCTTCCTGAGCAACCGGGGCTCGTTAAACGCAATATCGTAACCGTAACTGCCAATGACGCTAGCTACTATGGTGCCGAGACGTTTGAATTGGCAGACTCCTGGCGACTCGCTATTTTAAGGGGTCTGAGTGCCGCTTTATTTGAGCGGGATAATCTGCGCCAAGAACCCCTGCGACGACCCATCGGTATTCTAATGCTGTTGGTTTATGGCGCAATTTGCATCTTTTTAGTTGGTTGGGTTCGTGGACGCTTGAGGCGCTGGGATGCCCGCTTGCGCAACCAACTCCGCCAGGCAGAGCAGCTTCTCAAAATTGATCCCGAAGGAGTTTCTTCAGAACAGCCCCAGAGTGAACCGGAAGAGATCCCTGTCGAAATGGGGGCAGCGGAGGAAATCCCAGAAACTGAACCCGCCATACCAACCTGGCGCGCGAGGCTACAAGGCCGAATTTCCCGACGGCTGGCAAATCTGAAAATGACCGGTGTTCAGCGAGAGCTCATGAGTCAAAACGTACTTCGGCAATCGAGAAATTTTTTAGTCTTCTTCATCGAATTTTTCTTTTATATTCAACTGTTTATTATCTTTGTAACTCTTGGTCTCATTGCGTTGACCTTTCCTGACACGCGATTATACGGGGTCATTTTCTGGGCACAAGCGGTGTTGCTGCCCTTACTCTGGATTCTGATGAGTGTATGCAACCAGGGGAGTGCCATTCTGATTGACTACAGCCTGAATAAATGGGCGCAAGAGGGACAAAAGCAACACCCCAATTCCCGTCGCTACACTCTGCGCGCCAGTACCTATTCTCCAGCCCTCAAAAGCATTGCCAACGTGGCATTTATCGGGATTGGCTTTTATCTGACGTTTTTATTGTTGGGGGTGAATATCGCCGTCTTGACGGGAACGGCCATTGTGGCAGCGTTTGTGACCTATTTGTCAGGCGATTTGATTAAAAATTTCCTCAACGGAGCAGCAATTTTACTGACGGATCAGTTTGCAATCGGCGACATTATTAACGTCTCTGGCAAAGGCGGTTTGGTCGAAAATATGAATCTCTGCTACACCAAAATTCGGGGGTCTGAGGGACGACAAATTACAATTCCCAACGGTCAAATTTTGGCGGTCGAAAACATGACCAAAGATTGGTCTCGCTTCGAGTTTAAAGTCGAGCTTGCGTACGAAAACGATATTCCTCGAGCGCTAGAACTGACGCGACAAGTTGCGGAAGAAATGTCTCAAGAGCCGGATTGGAAAGATAAGTTCATCGAGCCGCCCCTGTTGTTAGGTGTAGATACCATGTCTCATTCCGGTCTAATGATGCAGCTATGGATTAAGACCGTACCGATGCAGCAGTTTTCGGTTGGGCGAGAGTATCGTCTACGAATTAAAGAAGCGTTCGAGCGCGAAGGCGTTACTTTGGGGATTCCACAGCGCACGATCCAAATGAAAGATACGGAAGTTGCCGCCTTAAAACCGATTCCCAATCCTCAAAACTAAAGAGAAGTCGAAGCATTACCGCTTAGTTCAGCAACCCGCATTTACTCATTTTGAAGGATCAATTTGAGTACAATTGCTTGGGCTTCGATACCGGTCATAATCAACTCGATGCCAAGGGCAAACTGCATAACACCGAGGGTAAAACCCAGGATTTTCAAGGTGACAGGCCGAATCAGTTTGATGATCTGTTCGGCAAAAATCATAAACACACAGTTGAGAGCCATCACCGCTAAGAGTGTGCCAATTACAATTCCTTTGGAAAGACCAATTTGCGGCGCAACAAGCATCATTGTTAACGCGATCGCAATTCCGAAAGGCGGCACGATTTTGGGGAAGGCCATCGGGGAGACGGCAAGATGGGACCAGGGTTTTGGGGTGAGGTCTTCGGGCACTTGAATAGGGTGATCGACCGATAAAACCAGTCTGGCGGCAACCACGGAAAGTAAAATTCCACCGGCAATCATGAGAGCGGGGAGTCGGATTTGCCAGCCTTCCATTACTTTTTCTCCGACCAATACGACCAGCAAAATAATCACGGCTGCGATCGCCGCACTTTGGACGGCGAGCTGACGCTTTTCTTTGCCAGTGGCATGGTGAGTGAGCTTAAGAAAAGTCGGCAGAATCTTGAGTGGGCCCAACGTAATGAAAAAAATGATAAATAGATTGGAAAATCCAAAACTAGTGCTAATTGAGCGTTGCGCAACATTTATCGTGTTGGGTCGAGTTTGTGGCAGCGGAGGAGAGTTGGGCGGGGTCTGATTCTGAGCATAGGTATCAGGAATTGATGAGGTTATGGAAGAGGAAGAGATGGGGTTCGCCCATAAGGGATTACTCAAAACAGCCGAGCCTGTACCAACCAAAAGTACGATTAAACCCGCCAACATCGTTTGCAGAGAAACCTTCAGAAAATAAGGCGGGATTGACCGAGCAGTCGTCAAAAATTTCATAGGAGGTAAAAAAGCTATCGATGAGTTAATGGAGGGCCACTCCCGTGCTGGCATCAAACAAATGGACTTTATTCAGATCTATATTTAGGGCTAGGCGTTCGCCGATGTGTACCGTTTCATTAGGATTTAAGCGAAGCTGCAGTTGCTCTTTAGTGCCTTCGATTTTTCCAAACACAAAGGTGTCGTTACCTAACGCCTCTACCAGCTCAACCTGCAAGAAGAAATCACCAGTCGCTAACGTATTGAGCTGAAAGTCTTCGGGGCGAACCCCAAGGAGCAACGCCCGCTCCTGAGAACTACTCAAAATATCAGTCCAAGTCGAAGGCAACGTAACTTTGAACTGAGAATGCATCAGTCTCAACTCACTACCCAAAGTCACCGGCAAAAAATTCATGGGGGGTGAACCGATAAATTCTGCTACAAAGCGGTTAGCCGGGCGCCGATACAGTTCCAACGGCGGCGCAATTTGTTGAATTTCTCCGAGATTAAGCACCGCAATTCGATCGCCCATTGTCATGGCTTCTGTCTGATCGTGGGTGACGTAGATTGTCGTGGTTCCGAGTTGGCGTTGAAGTTTGACAATCTGGGCTCGCGTTTCTGCTCGCAATTTAGCGTCTAAGTTGGAAAGCGGTTCATCCATCAAAAAAACCTGAGGATTACGCGCAATCGCCCTCCCTAAAGCCACGCGCTGTTTTTGTCCACCGGAGAGTTCTTTCGGCCGGCGCTGGAGTAGAGTGTCGATCTGTAAAAGTTCGGCCACTTCTTGGACTTGTTTTACGATCGCCTGTTCTGTTGAGGGAGAATATCGCAGGGTTTTGGGTAAAGGACGGGTGAGACCACGTAGAAATTGTCCGCCAATATTTTGGAGTTGAGCCCCTAAAGAATTACCGCTGGCCTCGTTTTGGCGCCTGAGACCAAAAGCAAGGTTATCGTAAACACTTAAGTGCGGATACAGTGCATAGCTCTGAAAGACCATGGCCAGATCTCGGGCTTTGGGCGGCAAATCATTGACTTTGTGATCGCCTACCCAGAGATTCCCTGCCGTTAAGGTTTCTAACCCGGAAATGATGCGTAAAAGGGTGCTCTTGCCACAGCCGGAGGGACCGACCAACACCATAAACTCGCCGTCTTCAATTTCGAGGGAGATGTTGCGCAGCACGTTTGTGGCTTGGGCCTCTTTTTGCCCGTCGGATCGACCCCGAGGTGGGAAGCTTTTAAAGACGTTTTCGAGAACAACCTTAGCCACGGACTGCCTTCACGGAAAAGTACACCCCATCATAGGAGCTAGCAATCATGACGACCGGGGTGGATCAACTTTTGTTCGTAATTGCGGAGGGGCGGCTAATGGGTCTAACAGTTTATGTCAGTGCGTGTGGTCTAAAACATTATCGATATGCGGACCCCGGAATTTCGGTTTCTCCTCGATGGGCCGCTAAGAGTCCTTGAATTTCGAAGAAACGGGCAGCCAAAAACAACCCAGGCAACCAGAGCCAGTCCTGCCAATACAAATACTTTTTGCCCAGACGAGAACAGGTCGATAACTCCTGAGATGCTCGTTGCCAAGCAATTTTGAGCCAGTGGGTCTTGCCGTAAATGGTATTAATTGCCGCAAATATTGCTGCACCTGAGTTACGGCGAAAATCAATGAGAAAATCAAAGCCGCCAATTTGATGAACGGTATAGGCGTCTTTCTCGAAGAAAAATCGACAGCCCTGCCGACGGAGACGGACGGTGAATAAATGCCCAGCCAGAAAGGGATTCGCCTCAGCAGGAAAGGATACTTTTTCAAAAACAGACCGACGATACACAGCGCCGTTGATACAGAGGAACGGAGTATTCCCAGAAGCACCCAGATCATCAAAGCCGCGATCTAGCAAACTCAAGCAGCGCTGATAAGAATCTTTAGTGCCGTAGAGTGTACGACCGCTGGCGCAGTCCATTTCGGGATGTTTAGTTAAAGACTCCACTAGCAATCGGAGCCACTCCGGGTTGGGGATGCAGTCGGCTTCGAGAATGGCCACTAATTCACTTTGAGCAACTGAAACCCCGTAGTTTTTAAGTTCGGGGGAATGGTTTTTTTCGCAAAAAACCGTCTTTACATCGAGGTTGTCGGGGAATAGCTCGGCAGGAACGGACTGCTCAAAGGCTTTGTTTTCGACTAGCAGGACGTCAAATTGACCCGAGTAATCTTGATTGGCGATCGCAGATAAAATACTGCGCTCATTGCTCCAGGATTTAGACTCCACCGAATCCTCGTAATCGGAAACAATAATTACGCTAAGACTGGGATACATAACTTGAAGCTGAAATGATAATTAGAAGTATATAAACTGCTTACTGTTACGCCACATATTCCGCTTATTTTGACGGACAAAAAGACGCAATAGAGGCAATCCCCATAAGGTTCACCCCAAATAGTTAATTCAGAGCGCTAATTACACCGCTAACGATTTAGCGATCGCAACACAGGTTTTCAACGAAGCAGTGGTTTTGAGTCCTTCACCATGAACATGGGTTCCGCTGGCCGAAAATCCTTGATGGTGCAAGGCTTGAATGAGCTGTTGCTTGGGTGGAATATCGGATTGTCCACGCCGACCAATATCCCCGAGCAAATAGAAATAGGGGGGTAATGAATTCTCTGCTTGCATGAGTGCAAGCAAAGATTCTGCCCGAGTCCATTGCCATTTTGTAGCTTGCGATCGCATCGACTCTAACCAGCGATCGCAATGCAATTTACCGCGCCATAAAGGACCACTCAGTACCGGTCGAGTCTGGCAAGAGCAAATAACTTTGCCTAACTGTTTCCATGCGATCGCAGAATATTCGCCGCAGTGATGGCAATAGCTTGTAAACCCAAAATTTTCTTCGTTGAGCACAGGACGCTTAGCTAGTTGAACCATCACTCGATAGGTTTCGCCCGTAAAAAAGGAAAAAACGGGTTCTATGCCTAAACCTAAGCTCGCTGCCGTTTGCTGAATACCACCAATTAGTAAGCGCAAACCCTGCTCATGGGATGCCGGATGAGCCCGCGACCAAGCCCCCCAATCCCGCAAACTTTTTACCGGCAAGTGGCCTGTCAAGGAACGACCATCTGTACTTGTGACATACAGCAAGCCGCCAAAACGAGTAATCTCCAATATCCCGGGTAAGAGGGCTGCGGGAGCCCCAAAACTATCGACATCCACCAGATCAAAGCGTATATTGGCTGTTTGCAGTTCCAAACAAAGACGCTGAAAGCTCTTCAAGGTGAGTCGATGACGTTCGCCTAAATCGCCTAAGTTGCGAGTTAAGAGCGCCTCTAAATCTGGATCAGCATCGTTTGTCCAGGCAAAATCGGCTCTACTCTCCATGGCATATCGGCGGGAGCGCACCCCCGTTGCCGCCATGCCATCTAGAACCTGCAATTGCCCGTATTCTTGGCGATAAACAACGGCAGCCAAAACCCCTAAATCTCTAATGATTTTTGACTGCGGTCGATAAAACCCCTGACCAACTTCAAAAGAGACGCTGGCTTCCGTGACCCGTTTAGGTAGCATCAGCGGTAGTTGAAGCCGCAGCTTTATCTTTTATGTCAGTCGTGTTTTGGTTTGTGGTCGGGCAACATTCTGGCGGAACAGCAATCGATTCCCAAGCACCAAAGCGCTCAGCGTAAAAATCGAGAATTGTCTGCAGTTGAGTTTGGGCCGTCTCATCTAAACTCGGCCCCCCTTGCACCCATAATCCGGCCACTTGGCTCGCGAGATAATCAAACTTTCCACCCGGCGCCTTGGGGATGATTCCGGCCTTGACCCCTGGCACCAAGCGCAAATGCGCCGTAATTTCCCGATAAGCGCTCAAGGGTAGCCTCGGACGGCATAAACCTCGCACTTCTGGTTCTGACCAATCAGCCGCCAACGGTCCCTTCTCTCCCGAAAATTAATCCTTAAACTCCATTAAATTAACAAAAAAATAGGATCTCTCCGCGCCCTCGGGTTTTTTACGGGTAACGTAGGGAAGGCAAATTGGTATCTATCGCGATCAACGCTTCCTCAAAGTGATGATTGCCTACCAGAGTGCGTTAAGCCTAGACCGCTCAGACCTAGAGAGGCCTTCGGCAATCTGGCAAAGGCTACAGACAGCCCGCTAATTAACCCTCCATTCAAGAGAATTTCACTATGATCCGACTGGCCTTGCTCAGCGTTTCCGACAAATCTGGGATTGAAGATCTGGCAAAAGCGCTAACTGAGGAATTTGGCTTCCAAATTATTAGTAGTGGCGGCACTGCCCGCACTCTGCAAGCAGCCGGCCTTCCCGTCACCAAGGTCAGCGACTATACTCGCTCTCCCGAAATTCTCGGCGGCCGCGTAAAAACCCTGCATCCACGCATCCACGGCGGTATATTGGCCCGAACGGATGAAGCGGGCGATCTTGCCGAACTCGCCGAAAACGACATTGCAGGTATCGAACTCGTAGTCGTCAATCTCTATCCCTTTACCCAGACCATCGCTAAACCCGACGTTACCCCAGCCGAAGCTATCGAAAACATTGATATTGGCGGTCCTACGATGGTTCGGGCTGCTGCTAAAAATCACGCTTACGTCACCATCCTCTGTCAGCCTAGCCAATACGAGGGCTATCTCTCTGAACTGCGCAGTAATCAAGCGCCCAGTCCTGAATTCCGCCAAGCTCGCGCTTTAGATGCCTTTGCTCACACCGCTACTTACGATTCTGCGATCGCAAACTATTTCCAAAAACTCAGCGGCGCAGCGACAGTCCCGGAAACTTTGACGTTGGCTGGCAACCTGCGGCAAACTCTACGGTACGGCGAAAACCCTCATCAACCGGCGGGCTGGTATCAAACGGCAACTGAAGGCTGGAGTTCCGCGCAACTGCTCCAAGGCAAGCCCCTCAGCTACAACAACTTGGTAGACCTAGAAGCTGCCCGCAGCATTATTTCTGAATTCCCTGAGCCTATCCCCACCGTCGCGATTCTCAAGCACACTAACCCCTGCGGTATTGCGCAAGCCGAAAACCTCTTAGATGCCTACAATCGGGCCTTCGCCGCCGATAACGTCTCTGCGTTCGGGGGGATTGTCGCCCTTAACTGTCCGCTAGATGGTCCGACTGCTGAAGCCATGACCCAAACCTTTTTGGAGTGCGTCGTGGTTCCCGCTTGTAATGAGGAAGCGAAAGCGGTGTTGGCGAAAAAGAAAAATCTTCGAGTGTTGGTCTTAGAAGATCTCCTCACCGGACCTTCACAAACGGTTAAGGCGATCGCTGGGGGTTTCCTGGTTCAAGCAGCCGACAATGAGCCAGCCGATCCAACGACTTGGGAAGTGGTCACCCAAAAGCAGCCGACTCCTGCCCAACAAGCGGAACTTGCCTTTGCCTGGCGCGCCGTCAAATTTGTAAAATCAAACGCCATTGTGGTCACTTGTGATCGCGCCACTACGGGCGTTGGTGCAGGACAGATGAATCGGGTTGGTGCTGTCGAAATTGCGCTAAAGCAAGCGGGAGAAAAGGCAAAAGGTGGAGTTCTCGCAAGTGATGGATTCTTTCCCTTTGATGATTCGGTTCGGACTGCGGCTGCAGCTGGTATTAGCGCCATCATTCAACCCGGCGGCTCGATTCGCGACAAAGACTCTATTGCGGCAGCCGATGAACTCGGACTAGTCATGGTCCTAACCAAGCGACGTCATTTTCTGCATTAAATCCATTTTCTGCTCTAAGTGAAGTCTTTTGACACAGTTGGTCAGTTGATCGGATTCAACGCCTTATGCGGGCAATGCTTATCAGTTATAGCTTTCGCCAGATCGCTTAGGACACTTCTGATTTTGAGTTGCGTAATTCTAGAGCGTTCTGGCACGCAGCCGCTCCCTTACGAAGGTGTCGGCTGCTATAAGTAAACCAGCACAGCTTGTAGTTCCACATTTCAAAATTGACGCGTCCAACGGCTAGCTCGTCATGCGATTTTACGTTCTAAGCTTCATGAATCTCCTCCCACTCGGCTGAAACAGAGGTTTTGCCCATTCTTGGAGAAGCCGATGTTGTCTCGCCAGGCATCCGGTTCACGCGCATCAGTACCTTACAGCGAGCATTCATCAATATCTATAAAAACAAGATTGATATCGTCCAAACTCTCGCCAAGCAAAGTTGGCTTGCACTCCAGCCGTTATTCCTTTGATGGATACCTTAATACTCAACATCAAATGAAAAATCGCTCAAGAAACTCACTAGATCGACTGGTTCGGAAAAGGCAGTCTTGAGCTGATTGAACAATTTATGAAGACCGCATGAATAGCCTGGCATACCCAAAAGCATGAAGCCGACAGAGCCAGGGCTTACGTTTATAGTAGTGGGTTCCCAAAATACAGAGGACTAGAGCGGACGGGCGAATCAAGTATATTCAGGGAATGCGCCAGGATATTTTTTGTGGCGAGCCAAAAAAAACCTCTTGTCATTATTTAATGAAAAAAAGGAGCCAGATTAGTCTCTGACTCCTACTTCTTTTAATCTATCTATTGACTGAAACCGACAAGGACAATTAGAGAGTCCTTGCAAGATAAAGTTACGCAGACTTCTTATTGCGCTTAGAGACTAAACCCAGAGAACCCAAAGCGAACAAGCCAAGAAGGGCAGTCGGTTCAGGGATAGGGTCAGCTTGATCAAAGCCATTTGAAAAGTCGAGGATAAGATCATCACCCTCAATCGTAACTGTGTCCCTCACCCAAATCTCTGTAAGACCAGGAATACCGTCTAAACCGCCAAAGTCTCCATCTATCGACTCTACAGTAGCAACTAAGTCAGTGAAACCAGAGTCTGAAAAGACTTCCTTAAGCTGACTGGTAGAGCCATCGTCTCCTGCGGCCCTGTTCGAGTCAGTCTGGGTTTCGACGATAACGCGCTCAAATCCAGGAATAACACTGAAGCGGTACTCGAATACATACACTCCTTCCGGTAACGCACCGATACTCTCGGCAAATTCAAAGTCAACAGTGTAGAAGAGCTCGGTAACCTCAGAAAGCGTGACGGTCGCATCATCAACGCCGAAAGGACCGAAGTAGCTGAAATCACTCATAAGCTTGTCGCCGATTGTGAGCTCATCGCCGCCAAGCAGTTCTGCGATAGTTAAACTATCGCTCTCTAAGGGAACAATTTGAGCTTGAGCTTCAGGTGCACCTAGGACAGTTGCAGCTGAAACAAGCAGAGCCGCAGGAATTAACCTTTGGTACGAAAGTTTCATTTATTTTT
>JBCDHF010000095.1:0-12688 GCA_038750375.1 Cyanobacteria bacterium P01_H01_bin.15 | reverse complement strand
GAGAACTCATTGTATGTCCTTAAAATCCGGGTAGGCTGTGTGATCGCAAAGCCTCCTTAGTGCGATCAGCACATATACTCAGGATCCGTAAAACCCTCTCTAGGTATCGGGCACAGGAGATTGAAGTTTCATTGAGGGATTCATAAGACAAGTTGAAGAAGACTTTGCCCTCATGGGGATCACTCCTAGCATGATCCCCGTATCCGACACGGAAAAGTGACTGAGTGGTCTTTTTCAAGATCCCTGGCAAGATGCTCAACTCCGCTGAGCCCAAGAAGGACTAGCCTCAGTTTTTGAATTAATCACTAGTGGCTATGTAACTGCGTCGTTTCACTAGGCAGATTGGTGTGCATTAATTGCCAGCTGAAGCGTAGCGGTTCTTGTATTTTTATTTTTCCTGTAATCCCCATTTTGAGGTGCCATGACAACGACGGTTCCCAATTCAGTTCTTGCCGATCAGCCCATTGCGTCTCCGCCCATTCGTTATATCGGGGTGCCGAAGGAAGTGCACGCCGATGAACAACGGGTAGCCGCTACTCCGGCAACGATCAAAAAATTACAGCAATTAGGCTACACCGTACTGATAGAGACCGGGGCAGGTGCTGCGGCTGATTACAGTGATGCAGCCTATGAGGCGATTGGTGGTCAAATTGTGCCCGATGCGCGCTCCCTCTGGTCCCAGTCTGAAATTGTGATTAAAGTTCGGCCTCCCGAGTATCATCCGGACGAAGATTGTGCAGAAACTGAGTTACTTCGCGAAGGTGGAACGCTCATTAGCTTTGTTTGGCCGGGACAAAATCAAGAGCTTTTGAATCAATTTTGTGATCGCAAAGCCAATGTATTGGCGATGGATGCGATTCCACGAATTAGTCGAGCGCAGAAACTCGATGCGCTCAGCTCCATGTCTAATGTGGCGGGATACCGAGCTGTGATTGAGGCGGCAAGCCACTTTGGTCGTTTCTTTACGGGACAAGTAACGGCGGCAGGAAAAATACCGCCGGCGAAGGTCTTGGTTATTGGTGCGGGCGTCGCGGGCTTAGCCGCTATTGGCGCAGCAAGAAGTTTGGGGGCAATTGTCCGTGCATTTGACACGCGCCTAGCGGTAAAAGAACAGGTAGAAAGTCTCGGCGCTGAATTCCTGGAGCTGTCCTTTGAAGAAGATGGGTCTGGGGAAGGCGGCTATGCCAAAACTATGAGCCCGGCGTTCATTGCAGCTGAAATGGCTCTATTTGCTCAGCAAGCAGCGGATGTCGACATTATTATTACGACTGCTTTGATCCCCGGGAAAAAAGCGCCGCTGCTAGTTACCGGGGAGATGGTACGCAGTATGAAGCCTGGCTCTGTCGTCGTGGATTTGGCCGCCGAGCAAGGCGGAAACTGTGAAGTCACCAAGCCTGGCAAAGTTTATCAGTACCATGGCGTCACTATTTTTGGGTTGCCTGATCTCCCCAGTCGCATGGCCAACCAAGCTAGTCAGCTTTACGGCACCAATATTGTCCATTTGCTCAAAGAAATGGGCGGTGCTGAGACCACAGTTATTGATCTCGATGATGAGGTGTTAAGGGGCGCAACGGTTGTTCATCAAGGGGAAGTTATTTGGCCAGCACCGCCTCCAGCGATGCCACCAACGCCTAAGGTATCTGCTCCCGCACCCGCAAAAACGATCGCCCCCGAAAAATCCCCTTCGCCTATTTGGGGTTGGTTTGTGATCGCATTAGGGGGCATTGTCCTGATGGCGATTGGTAATTACGCGCCCAGCTCATTCTTGTCACACCTAACAGTACTGGTCTTGGCTTGTTTTGTCGGTTGGCAAGCGATTTGGAAAGTTGCCCCCGCGCTACATACCCCATTGATGAGCGTGACCAACGCCATTAGCGGCATCATCATCATTGGCGGCATGCTGCAAATCTCCGGTCCGATTTCTTCTCCCACCACCATTTTGGGGGCGATCGCGTTGCTGCTCGGGACCATCAACATCGCTGGCGGTTTTACGGTTACCCAACGAATGCTATCGATGTTTCGCAAGTAGCCTTTTGCTTTCAATCATTACACCTTAATTTGCTGACCTTTCATTGGTGTTTTACCCATGATTTCCGACAATTTTTTGCTGGTAGCCTATTTGACTGCTAGCGCACTGTTCATTTTTAGTATCTACGGACTTTCCAAACAAGAAACGGCCCTGCGTGGAAACGTGTTAGGGATTGTCGGCATGTTGCTGGCGTTTGGTGCCACCGCTCTCAGCTCCGAAGTGCAAGGCTATGGTTTGATGACTTTGATGATTGTGCTGGGCATGATTATTGGGATTGTAGCGGCTGTAACTGTAGCGATGACGGCGCTACCGCAAATGGTGGGTTTGTTTAATAGCTTTGTTGGTTTAGCCGCTGTGATGGTGGGTTTTGCTGAGTATTTGGAGCTAGATTTAACCCTGCCCTCGACCGAACTCACTATTCATCAAATTGAAATTTATATCGGTATTTTTATCGGCACCCTGACCTTTACCGGGTCTGTTGTGGCTTTCGGTAAATTGCAGGGGTTATTTAGTAGTAAACCGACCTTCTTGCCATTCCGAAACTGGGTTAACTTGCTCGCCATTCTTGTCACTGTTGCTTTGGGCGTGCAATATATGCTCTCCGACTATCCCAATGGCATGCAGGCGCTGCTAATAATGTCGGGTATTGTCTCCGCGTTAGGCATTCATCTGGTGATGGCCATCGGTGGGGCAGATATGCCGGTCGTAATTTCCATTCTGAATTGCTACTCCGGTTGGGCGTCTACTGCAGCGGGCTTTATGTTGGGTAATGATCTGCTTATCGTAACGGGCGCGTTGGTCGGTAGTAGCGGTGCCATTTTGAGCTACGTCATGTGCAAAGCCATGAACCGGTCTTTTTGGAACGTCGTTTCTGGCGGCTTTGGAGAAGGCGTCAGCACTGGTGGCAGTGGTCAAAAAATTGAAGGCGAAGCAACGCCCACTTCCATCGAAGAAACCGTTGAATTGCTAGATACCGCCAGCAGTGTCGTGATTGTGCCCGGATATGGCATGGCGGTCGCTCAGGCTCAACATCCTGTGTCTGAGTTGACTAAAATTCTGCGGGAACGCGGCGTCAATGTCCGTTTTGGTATTCATCCCGTAGCCGGTCGGATGCCTGGACATATGAATGTTTTATTAGCGGAAGCCAAAGTCCCTTATGACATTGTGTTGGAAATGGACGAGATAAATCCGGATCTTCCACAAACGGACGTTGTGTTAGTGGTGGGCGCAAATGATACGGTCAATCCAAGTGCTGCGGAAGATCCGGAGAGTCCTATTGCTGGTATGCCTGTTTTAGAAGTCTGGAAAGCGAGTCAAGTGGTGGTCTTGAAGCGCAGTTTGGGCAGTGGCTATGCGGGTGTCGCCAATCCTTTGTTTTATAAAGAAAACACTCAGATGCTTTTTGGGGATGCCAAGCATAATTTAGATGGCTTGGTCAGTCAATTGCGAGCTGACGAAACGGCCTCAAGCAATCAAGTTTTAGTGCCTTCAACCTGATTAGACATGCTCGATTAAGCACTTGCGCTCCTAATAGACAAGATGTTTGTTGAGGCAAGCCATTAATTCTTGGTTTGAATGAAATCTAGTTAATGAAGGGATAAGGGAGGCATGGCCTCCCTTATTTGCCATAACAGTCGCTACCTTTGTTTTACAAGGGGGTTGTTGCGCGCGAGAACGCTTTAGAATTAGGCAACTCAAAATTAGAAGTGTCCTAAGCGATCTGGCGAAGGCTATATTTTGGAGTGAGAGAGTCGTGGAGGGTGAGTCATGACATTAGACAGAAAAGTTGGCGAAGCGACTTTACCGGAAACACTTAAAGCTGCGCTGAATAATTTGCAGTTTGATTGTCAAATGGAAATTGCGCGTTATCGAACGCCATCGTCTCCAACTCACGAGCCATTCGCATCTGTATCCGCCACTGAGTCTCCATCATTCAAGGGGGTTTTGCTTGTAACTCAGACCCAGTCAGAAGAGGCAGAAGCCCCCGTAAGAACTTCCACCGATAGTTTTGTCGATTTGCAAGCAAGTCTTGTCCATCAACCAGCTGCCCAAAGCGCCATTAAGCTTACAGACCAATCTCGAGAAAGTTACTTAGCGTCTTCTGCTGAACTATTGCGCTCCCTGCAAATGTCTAGTACATCTGCACCCAAGCAAAAACCCAAACAGAAGGGTCTGAGCAGCACATTGCTTTTGGCTGGGGCCGGCCTAATGGCGCTTGTTGCAACAGTTGTCGGCTTTGAATTTTTTGTACGGCGTTCAGTAACGCCAGTTCGTATAGCCGACAATACGTCGTTACCGATTGAGGCACCATCAGAGAGCACAGAGACGGTGACGTCAGAATTAGAAACCCCAGAAACGTCGACAGGATCAGGTCTAGTCGACACTTTGCTGCCCTCTTCGGCTGATTCACCAACGACTACTTCGGCTGTAGATCCGCCAGCGCCAGTACAAATCACCTTGAGTCGTGATTATTTTTATGTGCTGGCACCGTATGAAGATGGAGAGTCTTTTCGTCAAGCTCAAATCATTGTTGGAGATGCGTTTTTAGCAAAATTCCCCCAAGGCGTCCGCATTCAGATGGGGGTCTTTGAGACTCAGTTTGATGCCGAAACCTTTGTCCAACGTCTGGCTGGAGAAGGTCTGGGGAGCGAAGTTTATCGCCCTCAATAATTTTTGTTGATCGGCAAAACGAAGTTTCGCCTCCCTACCGCGCCAATTATAGTCACGCCACAATAACTTAGCGATCGCAATTCAAATTTCAGAGTGCAGGATTTCGAGATGACGAAAGGGACGTGGGGTCGGATTTGGCGAACAGTGCAAGCAGAATTTCAGGAATGGGTAGGCGATCGCTCCGAGCCGGAAGAACTGTTAGAGCAAGCCATTGCTGACTTGGAAAAGCAAGAGTGGTCTATGCGAAAAGCGGTTGCCCAAGCCATTGCAACGCTCCGCAGAAATGAACGCCAATTGTCGCAGCATCGAACTCAAGCGGAAAAATGGTATCAACATGCTCAAACGGCAGTGGCTCATGGTGACGATGGGATCGCAACCGAGGCGCTTCAGCGACGAGTACCGCATATAACTTCGGCTCAATTATTAATGGAGCAGTTGGGACAACAGCGTGAAGTCATTCAACGACTGAAACGAGATATGCAGCAGATGGAGACGAAGATTGCGGCAGCTAAAACCCAAAAAGAGCTGTTAATCGCCCGGGCTTGCTCGGCGACAGCTAGTCAACGAATTCAAGAATTGTCTGGCGATCTCAACAATGGAGGATTGCGCTCAGTCTTCGAACGGGTGGAAGATTATGTGTTGGAGCTGGAAGCCGAATTAGAACTTTGGCAGCGGTCTGGACAGGATTCCCTGGAGCAGGCTTTCCGTGACTTAGAAACGCCGAGTACATCGTCACCGGTAGATGCCTCACGAATTGCCGAGGAATTGCAAGCTCTCAAATCTGAGCATGACTAATTTGCTGCGATTTAAGGCTTGTCATTTGAGGTCGAAAAAACGCCCATTGGTTAGAATTTCGGCTAGGTGTAGGGAAATTTGAATGAACAATTGAGGCACCTGGATTCCTAGACTAAACTGGGGATGGCGGTTCAGACAGCCCTTGGTATCAAAAATGCTGGGTAAGTCCGCCCCATTCAATTACATCAGTACTGAGCAGCGATTAGCAGAATTGGAAAGAAGCTATGGGTTTATTTGATCGAGTCAGTCGTGTTTTTCGAGCCAATCTCAATGACATGGTCAGCAAAGCCGAAGATCCAGAAAAGGTTCTGGAGCAAGCGGTCATTGACATGCAGGAAGATTTAGTGCAGCTACGTCAAGCGGTGGCTAAATCGATTGCTTCGCAGAAAAAAACGCAGGCTCAGTACAACGAAAATAATTCAGCCGCTCAAAAGTGGCAACAGCGTGCTCAGCTAGCGCTTTCTAAGGGCGATGAAGGATTGGCTCGCGAAGCACTGGTACGCAAGAAAAACTACAGCGGCACTGCAGAGCATCTCAAAACGCAACTAGATGCCCAATCCAAGCAGGTGGAAACATTAAAGCGCAATTTAATTGGGTTGGAAGGCAAGATTTCGGAAGCCAAAACGAAGAAAAATATGCTCAAAGCCCGAGCTAGCGCGGCTAAAGCAAACGCTCAACTCCAAGACACATTGAGTGGTTTAGGCACTAGTTCTGCAATGGGCGCATTCGAGCGAATGGAAGAGAAAGTTATGGAACTCGAAGCCGTCTCTGAAGCCTCAGCTGAGCTAGCTGGCGGCGATCTGGAAAGTCAGTTTGCCTCTTTGGAAGCAGGCAGCGACGTGGAAGCAGAATTGGCGATGTTGAAAGGTCAGGTTTCCGGGACACCGGGTACGGCTTTACCAGAAGCGCCTGAAGTTGTAACCGGAGATATTGTAGATGCTGAATTAGAAGCGCTACGAGCTGAGCTCAATAAAGAATAATGATTTCCGCCGGTTCCTCCTCGTCGAACTTTAGAGCCAGATAATCCTCTGTTCGACGACACTTACCCTTCCCAACTGGTGAAGGGATTTTTTTTGACCAAACTTTGAAGTCGTTCCCTCTCCAAAAATGCAACTTGCCGATCGCATTCAGCCGCTCCAGAAAAACGTGTTTGCCGATATGGATCGGGCCAAAGGAGAGGCGATCGCAGCCGGTCAATCCTTGATTGATCTCTCGCTGGGCTCATCTGATCTGCCGGTTGCCGAACCGATTATTAATGCGATCGCAAATGCTTTGCCGGATGCCAAAACCCATGGTTATCTGCTGTTTAATGGCACCCAGGATTTTCGGCAGGCAGTAGCGAGTTGGTATAAGTCTCGGTATGGGGTCGCCGTTAACCCAGAAACGGAAGTGCTACCGTTGATTGGCTCCCAGGAAGGGACTGCTCATTTGCCGTTAGCGGTTTTGAACCCAGGAGAAATTGCGCTGCTACTTGATCCGGGCTATCCCTCCCATAGTGGCGGCGTACATTTGGCAGGAGGCGAAATCTATCCGTTACCTTTGCTAGCGGAACATGATTTTTTGCCGCAGTTAGAGAAAATTCCGGACAAAATCTTGAGCCGTTCACGGCTATTGGTCCTGAGCTATCCTCATAATCCGACGTCTGCGATCGCGCCGTTGTCATTTTTTAAGCAAGCCGTCGTATTTGCTCAGCGACATAATTTAGTCTTGGCTCATGATTTCCCTTACGCAGATTTTGCGTTTGATCCGGGCACGCTCCTACCGTCGATTTTGCAAGCCGATCCAGATAAATCCGTCAGTATTGAGTTTTTTACCTTTTCCAAGTCATACAACATGGGCGGATTTCGCATTGGGTTTGCCATCGGGAACTCTGAACTCATTGGTGCGTTGCGACGTATTAAAGCGGTGGTGGATTTTAATCAATATCGGGGGATTCTATCCGGTGCGATCGCTGCGTTGCAAAGTCCGCCGGCGCTAGTTCAAAAAACCGTCGATATTTTTTGCGAAAGACGGGACCGCTTTGTGAGCGCGATGCATAGCATTGGCTGGACAGTCCCGACTCCCGCTGCCACTATGTATGTCTGGGCAAAGCTACCTCCCGGTTGGGAGCAAGACTCCATTAAATTTGCCGTTCAACTCGTGAAAGCAACCGGGGTGGCGGTATCTCCGGGTGCGGGGTTTGGTCCGGCGGGAGAAGGTTATGTGCGATTCGCGTTAGTTCATGACCCAGACGTTTTGGAAAAGGCTGTTCAAAGAATTAATAGTTGGTTGACGACCCAGCAGTAAAATACAGATTTTTTTGATTTAGCCGTCTAAGTCTGATCCGCCAAAAGAATCTAATCTCGAATTTAGCTTGGAACAATGATGATGCTTGCCTCTAATTCCACTGTGTTGCTCGGTCAATCCCTTGAATCGTTGACAGATTGGGTGAAAGCTCAGGGTCAGCCGGCTTATCGAGGCAAACAGCTTTACCAGTGGCTTTATCAAAAAAATGCGCGATCGCTCAGTGAAATCAGCGTGTTTCCCAAAAAGTGGCGCGAGGAACTGCAGGACTATCCTATTGGGCGATCGCAAATCCATTTTCAAAACATTGCCCTCGACAAAACCCGCAAATATTTGCTGGAACTCTCAGACGGTTTAATCGTGGAAACGGTGGGAATTCCAACCGCGAAACGCTTAACGGTTTGTGTCTCGACTCAAGTGGGCTGTCCGATGGCCTGCAACTTTTGCGCTACAGGGAAAGGCGGCTTAACCCGCAACTTGCTAAGCCACGAAATTATTGATCAAGTCTTAACGGTCCAACAGGATTTTGGAGAGCGCGTCAGCCATGTTGTATTCATGGGCATGGGTGAGCCGCTACTGAATTTGCCGGAAGTGATGCCCGCTGTACGATCGCTCAATAAAGATGTGGGCATCGGCATGCGATCACTAACCCTTTCCACCGTGGGGATTCCGGGCAAAATCCGGCGATTGGCCCAAGAGAAAGCTCAGTTCACCTTGGCAGTCAGCCTCCACGCCTCCAACCAGCCGCTTCGGGTACAGCTCATTCCCAGTGCAAGAAAATACTCTCTCACTGAACTCTTGAATGAATGCCGCGACTATGTTGAAACTACCGGTCGACGAGTCACGTTTGAATATATTTTGTTAGCGGGTGTGAACGATCTTCCCCAACAAGCTACCGAATTGGCCCAAAAGCTAAGGGGGTTCCAAGCCCACGTGAATCTCATCCCCTACAATCCCATCAACGAAGTGGATTACCAGCGCCCAGATGAACGGCGAATCAAAACTTTCAAAGAAAATCTAGAAGGCAACGGCATTGCGGTCACGGTTCGATATTCCCGCGGCCTCGACGCCGATGCGGCTTGTGGACAGCTCAGAGCCTCTAAACAAGCCGCTAGTAACTAGCCGTCACGATTTCAGGGTTTCAGTCTCTGAAATTAGCGGCCAACGACTCGCCAAAAGGCCAAATGCAAACCACCACAGCGTATTGATTTGCGGACGATACCACACCGTATCGAAGAAACCCTGAACTAACGTGCCTGCGATCGCAGCTAAAGCCGCCATCACCCAAAACCCGTGGAGATCATCGGCTGTCCGCAATTTTTTCAGTGCCCAGATACTACCGCCGACGGTAACGCTCACTAACCATAGAAAAATTCCGAGCCCTAGAAATCCCAATTCCACCAGAATTTCTAGATAAATAGAATAGGCACTCAACGCCGTGTAGCGGGGCTGCATATATAGGGGATACACTACATTAAACGCATCATTTCCCGGTCCAATGCCCAGTAGCGGTCGATCCCGAATCATCTTGATCACCGCAATCCACACATTAATCCGAAAATTATTACTGCTATCTTCCCGCCCGGCAAACATACTCATTACTCGTAACCGGATGGGCTCCAACACGACAATCGCTCCCACGATTCCGGCGGCTAACAAACCTAGCGCTAAAGGAATCAGCCACTTTTGCCAAAAGTGAGGCAGATAACGATGCCACCAATAACGCAAGAGCAGTAAAAAGACGCCAAAAATTGCGAGCAACCCGAGCCAGCCGCCTCTACTGTCCGTGAAGTAAAGACAGGCTGTATTGCACCCAAACATCAACACTGCCAGCATTCTAGGCAACAAGCGACGCCACACCAGAATAGCCGCCAAGCTGAATGCGACCCCAAACATCAAGTAGCCCGCTAACAAATTAGGATTATCCAGAAAGCTGTAAACTCGAGTGTCTTGAGCTAGTACTGAAGTCGGATCATTCCATGTCGCTAATTGTCGCGCGCCAAAAAATTGCTGCCGCACTCCATACGTACTTACTGCAATGGATACAAGCAATAATACACTGACCAAGAAATCGGTGATCGGACGCGATCGCAAAACTCTGGCAGCTAGTACAAATATGCCTAAATAAAGGGTCAACTCTACCCATCCCGAAAAAGCAGCGCCTCGCACTGGCGACAGGGCCAAGGCAATGGACGCAACCAACCAATATAAAAAAGCCAAGACATGAATCGGAGTTGCGATCGCCAACTCTGTCTCTGCCAGCGTCAACAATCCCCAGAAGCCCAACCCTCCTAGCAAGGAAATCCCAATCAAACTGCTCGAGACAAAAGGACCCAGTAATAAGCTCACGGCGAGCAAACCCGCCCCGATCGCCTCGGCGTAGGCGAATAACTCGCTACCTGCCCGCCATGGCTGTAGCATCCCAACTTTTTGATAAACCCAACTACCCGCCCGCCATTGGACCGGGGACCACGCAGCCAGAGAAAAACGTCGCCACCAAGCGAATCGGGAATCAACTTTCATTGTGATGAATTTCTAAGAGGCAATGGGCGGGTACTTAACTTCAGCAGATTTCAGCAACCTGTTGTTTCACGCAGTTCAGTGGGCATTCTAAAGTTAGCTGCCAAAAGGGTTGGTTATCAAGATCCGAGATCTTGCGCAAATCTAGCTTCAGAATAGATGCAATCCAACAGTCTTGGGCCGTATAGACTAACAGACGTGAAAAACATGGCCGTGGATGCCACATTTTTGGGGAACCCCGCGATGGAAAATTTTGTGCCAGAACCGCTCTACTGCCGTCTGGATGGTCTAACTGCCGCAACCCGAACTCAACGACGACTACAAACCTTACAACAGCTTCAGCTTCTGGATACAGAAGCTGTCCCCATCTTGGATGAGGCGACCCAAACGGCTGCTCGCTTTTTAAACATGCCCATCTGCTATTTGGGCTTGATTGTTAACGATGAAATTTTGCTCAAGTCAGCCTTAGGACTGTCTCGCTTGGGGTTTATGAATACTTTGGCATCCCAGCGAAAATATCCAAAAGACGACTCCTTATGCACTCATGTGATAGATAGTCAACAACCCTTAGTGGTTGAAGATACTTGGCAATCTCGCGTATTTGAGCGTACGCCTATGGTTCAGCAGTACGATATACGCGCTTATGTCGGCATTCCACTTCTTTCCAGTGAGCAAGAATGTTTGGGCACTCTCTCTCTCTTTGATCGTCAACCCCGAGTTTTTAGTAGCAAAGATATTGAATTTTTAGTTTTGGTCGCCCGTTGGTGCCTTCGGGAATATGAGCGGGATTTACTCCTAGAGACCCAGTCTACGAGTCCGTCCTCTGCTCATCATCAAACCGCTCATCACGATCCTATTGATTATGTGCCAGCTACAGAGCCAGAAGTCACCATTACGAGAGAAATTAAGCTTCGGCTTTTAGAGCAGCTCAGCCAAAAATTAAAAACGCCGCTTACGTCCATCATCGGTATGGCCAGCGTTTTAAACCGTGAAGTTTATGGAACCTTAGCGCCTAAGCAAAAAGAATATCTAGGCGTTATTCACAACAGCGGCCAGCACATGCTTTCTTTAGTCGAAGAAATCGTCAATCTCAATATTTTCAGTGAAACCGAAGATTTGACCTATAGTCCGACGGATCTGGAAATGTTGTGTCAGCAGGCCATCAATAGTTTGTTTGAAGTGGCCAAAGAGCGACAGCAGACGCTGCGTTTATCGATCGAGCCGGGCGAACGAATTTGGTGGGTGGACAAGGTCAAGGTTCGTCAATCTTTGTATTATTTGCTTAGTAGCATTCTCAGCGCATCTGAGGCGGGTGGAGAAGTTCGGATTCACGTTTCCCGCAGGCCCCAATCCCTCAATATCGCTATCTGGGTATCCCATCCTTGGCTAGGGGATGGTCTCAATCAAGCCAACCCGGAACCGGGAAGTGTTCCCTATGTGCTATCGACCTGTTTAGCCCGCCCCTTATCGGGCACTGGGCAGTTTTCCAATGGAAATTCCTCCGGTCAAAATCAAGTATTAGAACCCACGTTGCTAGCGGCGGCCATTGAAGCCGCGGATCAAAGACAAGACAAAACGGCAGAGAAGTATGCGCGTGAGTTGCTGGGGCTGCTACTGTGTTGTCATCTGATTGAAAGCCATCGTGGCAAGATTATTGTTCAGGGAACCGTTAAATCCGGCTATCGCTACGTCATGATGCTGCCTAAAGTGGCGGTTCCATCATCTGCTAGCCCAACAGAAGCTTCAATGGAAACCAGTATTTCTCGCTAGAGAAAGCTCAAATTAAATATGCTGATCCAGGCTTCAACTTGTGGGACAGATGTTCGCTTAGCGTCTATTATTTTCGGCAATTGAGAGCCTCTGCTTTCTGGCTCCAGCGACCTCTCAGGATAAGTACGGAAATCCACATCCCCTAGTTGGTAAGGCTTTCGCACAGAATGAATAATCATCACTCAGGATCCTCTCTTAAAGCTTTTGACGGGGCTGACGTCAAGAATAGTTTGCCGTTGAAAGTGGGGGATGGAGTTTTTTGATGGGCTCGATTACCTTCTATGGCCTTCGCCAGATCGTTTAGGATACTCCTGATTTTGAGTTGCCTAATTATCGTGCGTTCTGGCACTAAGCCGTCACCTTACGAAGGTGGCGACTGCTATAAGCGTGGTTTCTGAGCCGCGGCGTTCACCAGATCGCTCGAAGTTGCTCTGATTCTGAGTTGCTTCATTGAAAAGGCCTTCTGACACCCGATCGCCCCCCTTTGCAAAATTAGCGGTTGTCATAGAATTTGTGATCGCGAAAATTTTACGTTTTGTAGTCAGATAGATAAGCAAGATTATGACGGTACTAGAACAGGGAAATATTACGATCCATACCGAAAATATTTTCCCCATCATT